>DASWQX010000385.1:0-8388 GCA_036403495.1 Thermoanaerobaculia bacterium | reverse complement strand
CCGGTGCTGCCCGCCCCGCTGCCGCCGGCGGGCTGATAGGTGCCGTCCGGGCTCAACTGGAAGAAGCGCCCGCGGACGTCGACCGCCGTGGCTCCGAGCTGCCCCTGGACGCCGATGTCGCCACCGGACATCTGGCCGCCCCCCGGAGCGGCGATCTGGTCGACGCCGGTCAGACCCAGCCACTGGCTCTTGAAGCTGCTGGGGAGGTTGATCCGCTGCCCCGACCCGTACGAGCCGAGCGATCCGAGACCGGCGATCCGGACGCTGTTCGCCCCGGCCTCCAACGCCTCGATCTGGTGCAGCACGTCGGCCGGCACCCGGGCGCGGATGGCCCAGAAGTCGTCGCCGTTCGCCGCCTGCCCGCCTTGCCGTGGGGAGAGCTGGAGCTCGAGGAACTGATAGGCCTGCGCGGTCGTGTGGGTGACCGACATCACCACGGGGAGGAACCCCGCCTTGTGCGCGATGATCTTGTAGAGGCCCGCCGGGAGATCCTGGAAGAGGAAAGCGCCCTGTCCGTCCGTCAGTGCCGTGTGGAGGGTGAGGTCGGCGAGCTGATAGGCGTAGATGTGGGCCGCGGACAGCGGGTTCGAGTCGCCGATCACCCGCCCGGCCACGCCCGGATGGCGCACCTCCGCGCGAAGGCTTGCAGCCTGCCCCAGGAAAGCCAGGGCGAGGATCAGTGGCAAGCTCTTGCGGAGTGCTGGCATCATACCGATTCCCACAGACTGAGGAATGTACGCCCCGACGTCGGCAGTGTCAAATGTTGTCCAGTCATATTGACAATCGGCGATGCGAATCCCTGTCGCCGGCGCCGAGGGCCATTCTACGCCACAAAAGTGAAGAGGGATAGGGCGAAGATCAATAAATCAAAAGAATGGATCACTCTACCTTGTACGTCACCCCGTCCGACCGCCCGAGATCGTCCGTCACCACCAGCCGGTGCTCGCCGCGCGCCGGCGCCAGGAACCTCCCGGCCGCCGTGGCCGCCTCGGTGGTGGCCGTCGTCGCGGTAGTCGCGATCAACGCGCCGTCCTGGTACCAGTAGAGGTGCCGCACGCCGGGGGAGACCTGGGCCACGAGCGCGATCTTCTGATACTCGACCGGCGAGTCCCGCCGCAGCCGGTAGGGCGTGTTGCCGTCCGGCGAGACGATCCGCGGCGGGTCGCCGTCGGGAATCCCCTCGCAGTTGGCGGCGAGGCGGGGCGCGTCCTGCACCGGCGCCCCTTGCGACCGCCACCAGGCCACCAGCTCGGGGGGGTAGAGGGTGAACAGCCGGAGCTCGTGGGGGCGCCGGCCGACGCAGTCGCCGGCCAGCAGCTCGCCGGTCCGGGAGTCGACCAGCATCCGGCGGTGGAGGGTGCAGGCGGTCAGCCGCGTGCGCCCGGGGAGATATTGAATCCGGACGCGGTCGGGGCAGAACGGGCCGGGGAGCTGATGGCTGAGGGCGCAGACCTCGATCTCGTCGCGGATCAGCCCTTCCGGCGTCGTCCGCGCCAGCGGTCCCCTCCCGCCGCTGTCCAGCGCCCGGAAGAGGTCGAAGAGGAGCGGCCCGGCGTGGACGCTCCCCGAGATCCCCTTGCGCGGCTTGCCGTCGAAGTTCCCCACCCAGACGCCGATCGTCGTCCGCGCCGAGAAGCCCACCGCCCAGGCGTCGCGGTGGCCGTAGGAGGTGCCGGTCTTCCACGCCACCCCGGGCACGTCGCGCGTCAGGTCCCAGGCTTCGGGCAGGTCGGGGCGGCGGACGTCGGTCAGGATCTCCGTCACCGCCCGCGCCGCCTCGGGCGAGAAGAGGACGACCGGATCGACCTCCGCGTGAATTTTTTCGTCGCTCTCCACCACCCGCGCCGGCCGGTGCTTCCCACCCTGCGCCAGCGTGGCATAGAGGTCGACCAGGTCGAGCAACCGCACCTCACCGGCGCCGAGGATCAGCGGCAGGCCGTACTTCCCGGCCGGGCGGTCCAGGGTCGACAGGCCGCCGCGCTGCAACAGATGGAGGAAATCGGTCAGGCCGGTCTCGGCGAGCAGACGGACGGCGGGCGCGTTGAGGGAGGTGATCAGCGCCTCGCGCACCGTCACCCGGCCGCGGTAGCGCTCATCGTAGTTCTCGGCCACGTAGCCGGCGAAGTCGGTGGGGATGTCGAGGATGTACGACTCCGGCACCAGCCGCCCCTGGTCCATGGCCATGGCGTAGAGGAAGGGCTTCAGCGTCGACCCCGGCGACCGGCGGGCCACGGCGCCGTTGACCTGCCCCTGGAAATAGGTGTCGCGGAACCCCGCCGAGCCCACCAGCGCCCGCACGCCGCGGGTTTCGTTGTCGATCACCACCACGGCCGCGTTGCCGATCCCCTGGTCCCGCAGCTCGCGGACCCGCCGGGCCACCTGCGCCTCGGCGATCGCCTGCATCGAGCGGTCGAGCGTGGTGCGGATCCGCGGCTCGCCCCCCAGGCCGGACGTGAACTGCGCCGCGACCATCTCCGTGAAGTGGGGAGCCAGGAACGGCGGGCGCCGGCGGACCTTGGGAAGCGGCTCCCGCCGCGCCGCGTCCAGCTCCTTGCGCGAGAACACCCCCCGCGACGCGAGCTGCCTCAGCACACGATCGCGGGCCACCTGGGCACGCCCCGGATGGAGCGTCGGATCGTACCGGTGCGGCGAGCGGGGGATAGCCGTCAGCAGCGCGATCTCGCCCAACGAGAGCTGATCCGGCCCCTTGCCGAAATAGAACCAGGCCGCCGCCCCGATCCCCTCGACGTTGCCGCCGTAGGGAAGAAGGTTGAGGTACATCTCGAGGATCTTGTCCTTGCCGAACCGCCGCTCGATCTGGAGCGCCCGGAAGCTCTCGCGGACCTTCGACCGCAGCGAGCGGCGCCCCGGATCGGCCATCCGGGCCACCTGCATCGAGATCGTCGAAGCCCCCGACACCACGTGCCGGCGCCGCACGTTCGACCACATCGCCCGCGCCAGGGCCAGCGGATCGACCCCGGGATGGCTGTAGAACCGCTGGTCCTCCGAGGCCACGAGAGCCCGCCGCACCTCGGCCGGAAGCTCCGCGAGCCGCACGGGAAGCCGCCACCGCTGATCCGCCGGCAGGAAGAAGCGCAGCGGCTCGCCGTGCCGGTCGGTCACCACCAGGGCCGGCGGGCGCTGCAGCTTCTCCCACGGGAACGGAAAGGCGAGGTCCAGCGCCCGGAACCAGAGCCAGGGCGAGATCAGGAGGATCGCGGCGGCGAGGCCCAGGGCTAGGCGGCGGCGGGAGTAGGGGTTCATGGCCAGGGTCATCGCTGTCATTGCTTGGCGAAGCGTGGGTGGCGGCTGCGGCGTTGGGCCCTCACTCCCCCGGCCCCTCTCTCCCAGGCCAGGGTGGGTGGAGGGCTGGGAGAGGGGCCGGGGGTGAGGGCCTTGGGTGGGGGCCTTTTCGCCTACCGCACCTTCACCTCCATCGTCCCCCGCTCCCCCGTCGCCCTGATCGCCGGGTTGTACATCGCCTCCACCTGCACCGGCGGCAGCCGGAACTGCCCCGGAGCCACCGCCCGCACCAGCGTGTAGAAGGTCTGCCAGGAATCGGCCGGCAGGTCCGCGAAGAGGAGGATGCGGTCGTCGCGCAGATCCATATAGCGCGGCTGAAGGTTGGCGTCGGTCACCCAGGGGAGCTGCTCGGTGCTCTGGAGGCGCGGATTCTCGACTTCCAGCCCCGAGGGGAGGAGGTTGACGATCACCACGTTCTGGATCGCGCCGCTGACGCTCCGCACCTTCGTCTTGATGGCGATCAGGTCCCCCTGCCGGACGCTGGTCAGGCTGATCGCCTTGCCGTCGCGATCCAGGAACTCGCGCTGGATCTCCATCCCCTTCGAGGCCGGCTGGAAGGCGTCGTCCTTCTGCACGCCGCGCGTCATCACGCTGTAGAAGGCCGCGCCCGGCTTGTAGCCCGCGTTCATCTGGAGACGGATGGGCTCGCTCCCGACGATCGGGGGAAAGGCGACCGTCCTGTTGTCGAACGCGCCGACCTTCTTGTCGCCCACGAAGAGCGTGCCGCTGTAGGGGGGCTGCTGCGCCTGCTTCTGAATGAACTGGCCGATCGCCAGCAGCGCGAAGCTCTCTTCCTGCGTGGTCCACCAGGGATCGCTCCGGGCGTCCCGCGCCAGCCGGTCGACCAGGGCGGGGATCTTCGGGCTCGCCGGATCGGCGTCCATCAGGGCCAGCAGTAGGAGCGCCCGGTTGCGGATCGCCGAGTCGAAGTTGCCGCCGGTCTGGCGCTGGATCTCCGCCACCTCGCCGAGGTTGGCGGTGAGACTCTGCGTCGCCCGCGGGTTCCCCACCGAGGCGTAGGCCGCCGCCAGCAGCGCCCGCGACTCCGGGCTCAGGTTCTTCATCTGCTTCTGGCGCAGGAAGTCCATCGTCCCCGGATCGGCCTTCCCCGCGCGGGCCAGCACGTAGAGGCCGTAGACCGTCCGTTCCAGCTCCTCGCTGCCGTACGTCCCCTTGGCCTTGACCTCGCCGGCCAGCCAGACCAGGGCGTTGCGCAGCAGGCTGTCCTCCACCGGATGCCCGGCCCGTCGCGCCTCCACCAGGAAATGGGTGGCATACACGCTGGCCCAAGGGTTCACTGTCTGCTCCCCCTGCCAGAGCGAAAAGCCGCCGCCGGGGAGCTGCATCGAGGCGATCCGCCGGATGCCCACCTGCACCAGCGTCGCCGGATCGGCATGACCCTTCTTGGGGTCCAAGAGCACCGGATCGAGCGCCCTGGCGATGTCGCCGAGGTAGATCAGCGGGAAGACCGTCGACGTGGTCTGCTCCAGGCAGCCGTAGGGATAGTGGAGCAGGTGCTCCAGCTTGCCCGCGAACTGCACGATCGGGATCGGGCTCACCCGCACCACCCGCCGCAGCGTCTCGGGACGGTACTTGTCGAGGTCCTTGCCCGCGACCTCCACTTTGGCGCCGCCCACCGCGCCGGCGTCCTCGACCGAGACCGGCGGCAGGTCGGGACGGATCGACACCTCCGTTGTGGAAATCGACCGCTCGCCATTCCCCGAGGCCGTGGCCAGGAAGGTGACGTTCCCCTCCGTGTTGCCCGTCTTGACCGTGAAGTAGACCGTCCGCTCGCGCCCCACGGGGATGTCCACGCCTTGAGTCGGCTTCTCGATCTGGACTCCACCTTGAGCGGTCAGCCCGACCTGGATCGATCCCGCCTTCGGCGTGTCATTCCGCACCGTGACCGGCACCTGCAGGGTCTCGCCGAAGGAGAGGATGCGCGGCAGGGTGGGGAGGAGCACCAGCGGATCGCGGACGCGGGTCAGGCGTTGGGACGAGCCGAAGCGGTCGTCGTCGAATGCCACAGCCATGATCCGCAGCGCCCCCTGGAATTCGGGGACCTAGAACGAGGTCCTGGCGTTGCCGTCCTTGTCCGCCGTCAGCGGGCCGGACCAGAAGGCGACCGGCTGCACGCGGCGGATGCCCTCGGTCCGCACGTACTGGTTCGCCTCCGACCCCTCGCCGCCGCCAGCATTGAGGCTCTTCAGCTCCGGCAGCAGCAGGCTGAAGGTGTCGTAGGAGGTCACCCCCAGGGCCAGCTTGCGGTAGAAGAAGTCGAACGGCTCCGGTGTCTTCTGGGCGATGAGCTGCAGGATCCCCTCGTCCACCGCCGCCACCGTCACGATCGCGTTCGGCGCCGCCTTCACCGTGATGGCCAACTCGCGCCCCGGCCGCATCTGGTCGGGCGCGGAGATCTGAGGTGCCAGGTGATTCGCAGTCCGGTTCACCGAGATCGGCACCGCTCCGAACGCCCTTCCGGCCGAGCCCGGCTCCAGCGCGCCGACCGGCCGGATCAGGGTCGCCGTGACGTACGCGTTCGGCCGGTATTCGCCGCGGATCGGGATCTCGATCTTCGCCGTGTTCCCCTTGAGGTCGTAGATCTGCGTGTCGAGCACCTTGTCGCGCTCCACCGTCAGCAGGATCTTGCCCGGGAACGGCGCCCGCACCTGCACGATCGCCTTGTCGCCGGCCGCGTATTCAGTCTTGTCGAGATCGAGCTCCAGCCGCGCCGGATTCTTGATCGCCCACGGCGACGTCCCCCAACCGGCGGCGTAGAACTCGACCGCCGCCGATCCTTGAGTGTCCGCGTCGGTCAGCACCAGCCGGTAGCTGCCATAGCTCTTCGGCGTGACCTGGAACGCGCCACGAGACTTCCCAGCAGGAATCGCCTGGGAAGAGATCAGCCGCGGATCGCGCGTCGTCTCATACCGCCAGCCCCCGGCCGGCGTCTTGCGCAGCACCGTGTTCCAGCGGTCCTCGAAGAGATCGGCCCGTAGCGCCTTCGCCGGCACCTCCTTGCCTTCCGGAGACACCACCACGAACTCGAACCCCGCGGGCTTCCCAGGATCGGCGAAGCCTTCCGCGCTGCCTGTCGCCCGCCGCAGACCCACGTACGCCGGGTAAGGGTGCACCTGCAACCGCTGCATCGCCGCCACCCCGCGCCCCCCCTGCTCCTGCACCCGCGCGGTGATCACCGCCTCCAGCGAGGAGGGCACCGGCGCGCCGGCCGGCATCTCGACCTTGAATTCGCTGCGACCCTCGTCGTCCAGCTTGGCCGTGGTCGAGAGCACCTCCTTGTCCTGGAGCTTGCGGTCGTCGTTGCGGAAGCTGAAACCCTCGAATCCCTTGGGCGCGAACGTCGAGTCGACCAGTCTTACTCGCGACTCCACCGGCAGCCCCGCGGCCGGCGCGCCGAACAGGTAGCTCGACTGCACCTGGTACGCCAGCGTCTGCCCCGGTCCCACCTTCTCCTTGGGAGGAGCGATCGCGACCGAGATCCGGTCCGGCACGAACTCCTCCACCTGGAACCGGTACTGGCCGATCACCTTCTGCGCCACCTCCAACTCCAGCGTGTGCGGGCCGGTCAGTGAGTAGGCGGGAAGGTCGAGATCGAACGAAGCCAGACCCTTGTCGCCCGTCGTCACCTTGCGGACCTCCAGCTCCCGACCCTGCGGATCGCGATGGCGGAGGAGCGCCGGCATCGACGGCGGAGCGTGGAGAGCGCCATCGCGCACCAGCGCCAGCCCCTGGAGCTTCTCGCCCGGACGGTAGATGTCGCGCTCGCCATAGAGGAACGCCGTGTACCCCGAGCCGCCTTCGCCAGTGGCCTCCGCGCCGCCCACGTCCAGCCCGGTCGTATCCACCGTCATCGTGTTGAGCAGGAGGAACGAGAAATCGTCCCCCTTCTCGATCGTCACCATGTACGGCGTCCCCTTGGCCAGCGCCTTGGCGTCGTCCGTCCGCCAGACGCCCGAGCTATCCGTCCGCCCCGAGGCCAGCGCCTGATTCTGATCCGAGATCAGCGTCACCTTGGCGTCCGCGACCGGCGCCAGGTCCTTGATCGACGACACCCAGACCATGAACTGCCCCGGCCCCTTCTTGGCGACCGCGCCGAGGTCGGTCAGCAGCAGCCAGCGCTGATTCGCCTCGTTATCGTCCGGCTTGCTCACCGACACGCGGTAGAGCCCCGGCTCCTTGGTATTGACGAACTTGTCGAGATCGACGGGGTAGACCCGCTTCTTGTTCTTGTGGCCGCCGACCTTGAGCGTCGCCTCCTTCACCCGGTCGCCCAGGGCATGATTGAGCTCGCCGGCGTAGCCGTACTCCTCCTCGAAAAAGCCGCCGTACTGGAAGAGGAAGAAGAGGTTGTTGAGATAGACGCGGTCGATCGTCATCTTCACTTCCGGCGTGTTCACCGCCTCCAGCGCGACCGCGTGCTGCCCTTGGCTCCACAGGAACATCCCCTGGCTCTGGAAACCGACCGTGGGCTCGAGATCCGGGAGCTCGACGTCCTCCTTGTACTCCTCCTGAAGCACCGCCTCGTCGGTGGCGGGCATCCCCTTGCCGATGGTGAGGGCGTAGGTCGATCCCGGCTCCATCTCGCCGGTGATCGACAGCTCGTTCCGCTCGGCGGCCATCCGCATCTGGACGGCTGGATCCAGCTTCACGTACTTCTCGGCGACCGCGGCCGAGATCGGGGAGGAGAACGTCACCTTGATCGTCGACTCGTGCGGCCCGGGGACCGCCTCGACCTTGCGCACCGACAGCTTGGTGCTCGACCCGACCTCGATCTCCTTGGCGTACTCCTCGCCGAGCGGCGCGTTTCCCTGGGCGGGAGTGAGCGACCCGGCGATGGTGAGCTTGATCTTCCGCTCGTCCTTCTTCTTCTGGACCGGCTCCGTGCTGTAGCCGATGACCTTCGCCTGATAGTCCGTCTCCAGCTTCACCTCGATCGGCTTGGCCGCCTCCGGATCGACCAGCTTGACCAGGGGAGCGAGCGTCTCGGGCGAGACGGGATAGTTGAAGTGGATTTCCCCCCGATAGACCACCATCGCCTTCCCAGCCAGAGCCGGCTCCTCGGCG
>DASWQX010000384.1:0-1511 GCA_036403495.1 Thermoanaerobaculia bacterium | reverse complement strand
TCCGAGCTTCGACTCGATCATGACCGGCCTGTACGGCAAGAATCACGGCGTCTACGACCTGAAGACGCCGCTGCCGCCGGGCTCCGCGACGCTCGCCCGGCAGCTCGCCGCCGCCGGCTACGACACGCTGGCCCTGATCTCCGCCAGCCACCTGGGGGACCACAACTCCGGGCTCGGTCAGGGCTTCGCCGAGGTGCACACCGCCACCGAGCAGTCCGCGGCCGAGATGAACGTCGATACCACGATCGACTGGCTGGCGACCCACGCCGGCCGGACGAAGCCGTTCTTCATCTGGCTCCACCTCTTCGATCCCCACACGCCGCACACCCCGCCCGAGCCCTTCGCCCTGGGCTTCCGGCCCGCCGCCGCGATGGGTCTCTCGCCGGTGCGCGCCTGGACCCCGTTCCGTCCGCCGGGGCCGCGCGGCTTCACCGAGCAGGTGCTCGGCGCCGATCACGACCTCTACTACGGCGAGGTGGCCTATCTCGACCGGCAGGTGGGGCGCTTGGTCGACTACCTGGCGAGCCGCGGGCTGCTCCGCAACACGGTGGTGGCGGTGGTGGCGGACCACGGCGAGAACCTTGGCGAGCACGGCATCCGCTTCCGTCACGTCGGCCTCTTCGACACCACCACCCACGTGCCGATGATGATCCGCTGGCCGGACCGCCGCGAGCGCCAGGGGCACCGTTTCACAGGGCTGGTGCAGACGATCGACCTCTACCCCACTCTGCTCGCCGCCGCCGGCCTCAAAGCCGGCAAGGTCGACGGCCAGGACCTGCGCGAGCTCACCGGGCGCACCGGCAAGCCGCGCCGGGCGGTCTTCTCCGAGCACGCCGGCCGCCTCGGCGTCTCCGTCCGCACCCTCGCCTACCGCTACGGCCTGAACCAGGGGAACGCCCCGTTCATCCCCGACGGCCCGGTCCTCTACGACCTGAAGGCCGATCCCGAGGAGACGCAGAATCTCGCCGGCCGCGGCCTGCCCGTCGAGAAGGAGCTCAACGACCTCCTCCTCCGCTGGCTCGCCGACCGCAGGCGGAGCCCCAACCCGCAGTCGCGGGACCTCACCGACGAGGAAGTTCAGAAGCTGAAGGCGCTGGGGTACAACGGGGGGTAGGGGAGGCTTTTACTCTCCGGCTTCCAGGAGAGCGCGGTCGATCAGCCGCTGAGACAGATGATAGCCCCTGGCTCGCATGCGCTCGAGCAACGGATGGACGGCCAGAATGATTCCAGCCCGCTTGGCGGCCACCAGAATTCCGGCGCTCCCCTTCACCCGCAGCCCATAGGCCTGTTCAGCGATGCGCCGGGCTCGCCGCTCGTCGATGAGCACGAGCCGGGCTCCGAGATGATGAGCGGCCGCGATCACTTCCGACTCGCCAGGCCCCAACTCCTTGGCCAGCAGAGGCTCCACGGGCAGATCTCCCGATACGTGCTCCAGCCAATCGGCCGAAGCCACTTCCGCGGAGCCGATCCTCTCCGCTCCAGGCACATTGATTTCTCGAAACACTGCTTCG
>DASWQX010000383.1:0-4306 GCA_036403495.1 Thermoanaerobaculia bacterium | reverse complement strand
CGGGCGATCTCGCGGGTCTCTCTTTCGAGGGTGCGTTCGTGGAGATCCTTGGCGAGGGCGTCGAGGTCGGTGGGGGGGCGGAGCCAGCGGTAGGGGTGGCGGAGGCCGGCGGCTCGGACTTCCAGGAGGCCCTGCTCGGCGAGGTAGTCGAGGGCGCGGACGAGGCGGTCGCGGGGGGAGCCCAGGGCTTGGGCCGCGGTTTCGAGGTCGAGGCGGGACCAGATCTTGGCCTTTTTGGCTTGGTTGAAGATGCCTCGCAGGAAGTCTCGCCTCTCTCCGGTGAAGCGGCTCAGGATCTCGTCGAAGGCCACCAGCGGGCGGAGCTCATACTCGGCGTAGATGGGCGTGCCGGCTTCCAGGTAGCCGGCGAGCTCCAGGTAGGTGAGGAGGGTCCGGATCACCAGCAGCCGGATGTCGTGCCGCGATGCGAGGTCGTGGAGGGCGAGCTCCATGGGGTCGGGACTGTGGGCGGACTTCGCGAGGTCGGCGAGCAGGCTCTGCACGGCCTCCAGGTCCGGCGTGTCGCCGTAGGCGAAGTTGCGGAGCGGCAGGAGGTCGTCGGTGCAGGTGAGGATCTCGCAGATCGCCCGCTGCCCGTCCCGGCCGGCGCGGCCGATCTCCTGGGCCAGGTTCTCCAGGCTCTTGGGCAGGTTGTAGTGGATCACCTTGCGGATATCCGCCTTGTCGATCCCCATGCCGAAGGCGATGGTGGCGACGACCACCGCGTCGGTCGATTCCAGGAACCAGTCCTGCACCCGGGTCCGCTCTTCGTCCTCCAGGCCGGCGTGGTAGGCGCGGGCCGGCACCCCGGCGCGCAGCAGGGCGGCGGCCACGTCCTCGGCGGTCTTCTGGAGAGTGACGTAGACGATGGTCGGTCCGGGTATTCCCTGAGATGCTCCGGAGAGGCCGGGGGCGAGGCGCTCGAGGAGCAGGGCGTCGCGGTCGGCGGGTAGAATGGGGGTGAAGCGGAGGGTCAGGTTCTCGCGGTGGAAGCCGGTACGGACGGCGCAGTCCGGCGCGATGTCGAAGCCGCGGCAGATGTCGGCGAGCACCTGCGGGGTGGCGGTGGCGGTGAGGGCCAGGGTGCGCTCGGCGCCGAAGAGCTTGGCGAAGCCGGCCAGCTTCAGGTAGTCGGGGCGGAAGTTGTGCCCCCACTCGGAGACGCAGTGCGCCTCGTCCACCGCGAAGAGCGACACCGGAATCCGCGCGATCGCCTCGCGGAATCGCTCGTTGTTGAAGCGCTCGGGAGCCACGTAGAGGAGGCGCAGCGCGCCTTTGCGGAGGCTGTCCATGAGGGCGCGCACCTCGTCGCCGGTGAGGGTCGAGTCGAGGCGGCCGGCGGCCACTCCGCGCCGGGTGAGCTGGTCGATCTGGTCCTTCATCAGGGCGATCAGGGGCGAGACCACGAGGGTCAGGCCGGGCAGCAGGAGGGCCGGGATCTGGTAGCAGAGAGACTTGCCGCCGCCGGTGGGGAAGACGGCCGCGGCGGACCGTCCGGCCAGGAGGTGCCCGATCACCTCGGCCTGCCCAGGGCGGAAGTCGCCGTAGCCGAAGGTCTCCGCGAGCGCTGTACGGGCCCTACTTAGGGGTGTCGCTAGGGGGGTCGCGTCTTCCATGACGCCCATTCTATGAGAACGGAAAAAATCGCGTCATAGGGGGAGGTTTCTCATGTTCTCCCCCGAGAGGAATGGCGGAGCCAAGGCTACGGTTTCGCCGCACGCCGTCTCTTGGCGCTCGGGATTTTCGTGAGCTCGATCACCAGGCGCAGGGCGTCGTTGACAGACTGCTCGTCGGGGAAGACCTTGGCGACCTCCGGGTCGAGCAGCACGAGGTTGGTTCCGGCCCGGTAGCGTTCGGCGTACTTGCCCCGGACTCCGTTGGCGAGCAGCTCCCGGAGGTCGTATTCCGGGCGTAGCTCGTCCGTCATCTCATCTTCAGGCCTGGTCTTCATAGGCTTCTCTTTCCAATGGCGTCAATTCGCGCGCGCTGATGATCCTGACCCGGTCGCTCCGCTCGGTATGAGAGACGATGAGCAGCCGGCCCCGGATCGATCGTCCTACCGTGATATCTCGATCTTCACCGAGGGAGTGGTCGGGATCGGGAGCTGTGATGCTCAGAGGATCGCCGACCACCGTCGTGGCCTCGGCGAATGAGACTCGATGCTTGCGAAGGTTGTTCGCGGCCTTCTTCGGGTCCCATTCGAACTCCACCGACCAAGGGTAGCCGCTTTCGGCGAGGAGTCCAAGTCGCGGGCGCCGCCCCGCCCGGGCATAAATGCCCGGGCTACGCTGGAACCAAGAAGCCTCCTGCAGGAGGCTCAATCCCTCCGGCCGCGCTTGGAGTCGGCTTCAGCCGGCTTTTCGTTTCTATCGTAGCCCGGGCATTCATGCCCGGGCGGGGCGGCCTGAGAGCCAAGCTGACCCGGTATCGGACGCCGCCCGCCTCTCTGATACACTCCCCCCGGCCCGGTCCGTCCGGCGCCTTCGGTCCCCCGTCCGGGGACTCATCCCAAGTCTCGAATCCAAGTTCCCAGGGAACTTTCTCGGAGCGCTTTCTCGGAGGAAATTGTCTTGAAGATCCACGAGTATCAGGCCAAGGAGATCCTGCGCCGGTATGGGGTCGCGACCCCCAAGGGCAGGGTGACGGAGAGCGCCGACGAGGCGGCGAAGATCTGCGAGGAGCTCGGCGGCCGGTGTGTCGTCAAGGCCCAGATCCATGCCGGCGGCCGCGGCAAGGGGGGCGGGGTCAAGCTCGCCAAGTCGCCCGAAGAGGCGCGCGAGCTCGCCTCGCAAATCCTGGGGATGCAGCTCATCACCCACCAGACCGGCCCCGAGGGGCAGCTCGTCCGCAAGGTGCTCATCGAGGAGACCGCGGACATCGCCCAGGAGCTGTACGTCTCGATCACCCTCGACCGCGCCCAGGGGAAGCCGGTGATCATGGCCTCGTCGCAGGGGGGCATGGACATCGAGGAGGTCGCCGCCAAGGACCCCAAGGCGATCTCCCGCGTCGCCATCGAGCCCGAGCTCGGCATTCAGCCTTTCCAGGCCCGCGCCGTTGCGCAGGCGCTCGGCCTCAAGGGGGCCACGGCGTCCAAGGCGGCGAAGCTGATCACCGGGCTGGTCAACGCCTACATGGACACCGACGCGTCGCTGGCCGAGATCAACCCCTTGATGGTGACCGGCGGCGGCGATGTGATGGCGCTCGACGCCAAGGTGAACTTCGACGACAACGCCCTCTTCCGCCACAAGGACATCCTCGACATGCGCGACCTCGCCGAGGAAAACCCCCTGGAGGTCGAGGCGAGCAAGTTCAACCTCAACTACATCAAGCTGGACGGCAACATCGCCTGCATGGTCAACGGCGCCGGGCTGGCCATGGCGACGATGGACATCATCAAGCTCTACGGCGGCGAGCCGGCCAACTTCCTCGACGTCGGCGGCGGCGCCTCGCAGGAGGCGGTGAAGAACGCCTTCCGCATCCTGGTCTCGGACCCCAACGTCAAGGCCGTGCTGATCAACATCTTCGGCGGCATCGCCCGCACCGACCGCATCGCCCGCGGCGTGGTCGGCGCGATCGAGGAGCTGGGGAACGTCAAGATCCCGGTCATCGTGCGCCTGGAGGGGACGAACGTCGACGAGGGGAGGCGCGTCCTGCGGGAGGCGCCGTTCCAGTTCATCGTGGCCGAGCAGATGGCCGACGCGGCGGAAAAGGCCGTGGCCGCCGCCAAGGGAGGAGCGTAGAGATGGCGATCTGGGTGAATGACGACACGCGCCTGCTCGTGCAGGGCATCACCGGCAAGGAGGGGACCTTCCACGCCCTCGGCTGCCGCGACTACGGAACCAAGGTGGTGGCGGGCGTCACCCCGGGCAAGGGGGGCGAGACGGTCGAGGGGGTTCCGGTCTTCGACTCGGTCGCCGAGGCGCGCGAGAAGACGGGCGCCAACGCCTCGATGATCTTCGTGCCGCCGCCGTTCGCCGCCGACGCCATCATGGAGGCGGCCGACGCCTCGATCGAGCTCATCGTCTGCATCACCGAGGGCATCCCGGTGCGCGACATGCTGCGCGCCAAGGCGTTCCTGCGCGAGCAGCAGCTCGCTGGCAAGGAGGTGCGTCTCATCGGCCCCAACTGCCCGGGCATCATCACGCCCGCCACCGATCTCACCGACGCGGCAAAAAAAGCCGTCTCGCTCGCCGCGGGTCGCCAATCATGAGCATTCTCGTCAATAAGAACACCCGCGTGATCTGCCAGGGCTTCACCGGCTCCCAGGGCACCTTCCATTCCGAGCAGGCGATCGCCTACGGCACCA
>DASWQX010000382.1:0-12460 GCA_036403495.1 Thermoanaerobaculia bacterium | reverse complement strand
GATGGCGATCGCCTCGCCGATGCCGCCACTGGCGCCCGTGATCACCGCCACCTTCCCCCGCAGCTCGTTCATGCCTTCTCCTCGCTCTCGCGCAAGAGCCCCACCTCCAAGAGCGCGTCCGCCGCCTCCCGGATCGCCGCGAAGCTCATCTCGGCCCTTTCCGCGATGTCCATCAGGTCGTTGCTCCCATCGGAGAGGTTCAGCACCCAGAGCAGGGCCAACTCGCGCTCGCGGCCGGATTCGTCACCGCCGATCGAGCGGTAGAGCCCCCGGCGGCCGAGCTGGGGCTCGCACTTGGGATTGAGGTTCAGGTAGCTCCGGTTCCCTTCGAGCGCGTCCAGCACCGCGAGATAGGTTCGGAGCGAGCCCTCCAGCGCCTCGGGTTTCACGAAACTCAGATCGTCCGCCGAGGTGTGGTATTCGGGATACCGGCCATAGGGCGTCCGGCTCAGCGAACCGACGGCGAGGTTGAAGCCCGGCGAGCCATATTGCCGCTCGTCGTAGCCGAAGGGGACGAAATCCTCGACGGTGAAGGGCTCGCCCGAGACTTCGAGCACGGCGAGGACGGCGCGGTTGATCTCTGCGTGGTGCGTCCGGCTCTTCTTGTAGTGGAACGCCCCCGAACCGAGGTTTGCCGCGACGAGGCCATGATCGATCCTGCCGGCCTTCTCCTCGTTGAGCGCCAGCCAGGTGATCGATCCGATCGTCCCGGGGATGAAGAGAAAACGGTGCGAATAGCGCCGGCGGGGGCGCGCCTGGAGCTCGCGGGCAAGCCAGGTCATCACCGCGATCCCGGAAAGGTTGTCGTTGCAGAGCGAAGGGTGGCAGACGTGCGTCGAGAGGAGGACCTCCCGCTCGGAATCGCCCGGCAGCAGGAGCTCGCCGTAGGTGAGCGAGCCGTCCGCGAGGGTGGAATCGATCAATACTTCATAATCCCCTTCCGGCAGCGCTTCCAGGGTGCGGTGGCGCAGACAGAAGCCCCAGGCTTCCTTGTAATAGGACGTTCGATAAGGGATCAGGTCGGGCTTGTCCGGCAGCGAGAAGAGGTGCTTTTTCAATTCCGCCAGCGGCATCCGCTCATGGACTGGCACGCTGTAACCGAGGACGTGGAGGTTGTGCTCCTGGAAATCGACCATCTTGCGGCCGGAGGGGTCCTTGATCCAGGCGTCGCGGATGTTCCACTCCCGTGGCACCGTCCAGTCGAACACCGGCGTGCCGGTGGGGACCTCGTGGATCTCCAGCGGGATACGCTCGCCGATCATCGCCAGCGTACGCCGGACGCCGTCGCCGGTGAGGCTGCGGCAGATGGGGTAGGCCTCGGCGATGAAGGCCATCATGTCGTCGCCCACGGTCATCGATCTGCCTCCTCGAACAGCGGCAGATCGCGATCCTTGTCGGAGATCATCGTCACCGGCTCCGGCCAGGGGATCGCGAACGCGGGATCGTCCCAACGGTATCCACGGGCGGATTCGGGCGCGTAGAATTCGGAAATCTGATAGAAGACCTCCGTCCCGTCCTCCAGCGTCTGGAATCCGTGCGCCATCCCCTTGGGGATGTACAGCTCGTTCCGGTTCTCCGCCGAGAGGATCAGCGAAAAATGCTTGCGAAAGCTCGCGGAGCCGGGGCGCAGATCCACGATCACGTCCCAGACCGCGCCGCGGGTGACCCGCACCAGTTTGACCTCCTCGTGCGGCGCGGTCTGGAGATGGAGGCCGCGCAGGGTCCCCCGGCGGTGGTTGAAGGAGAGGCTGCACTGGGCGATCGTGGGGTCGAGCCCCAGCTCCGCGAAGTCGCGGCTGCACCAGGTGCGCGCGAAGAAGCCCCGCTCATCCTCGATCCGTTCCGGCTCCAGCACCCAGGCGCCGGCGAGCGGGGTCTCGCGGCAGATCATTCGAGGATCCTGACCTCCGGGATCGCCACCACGAAGCGGCCCCCCCAGGAGCGGACGTCCGCCATCTGCCCGACGATCTCCTCCTTGAGGTTCCAGGGGAGAATCAGGACGTAATCCGGGCGCGTCTCGCGCAGGCGGTCCGGCCCGTGGATGGGGATGCGTACGCCCGGCAGATAGCGCCCCTGCTTGTGCGGGCTGCGGTCGACCGTGTAGTCGAGGAAGTCGGTGCGGATGCCGCAATAGTTGAGCAGCGTGTTCCCCTTGGCCGGCGCGCCGTAGGCGGCGATCGACTTGCCGGCCTCCTTGCTGTCGATGAGGAAGCGCAGAAGCCCCCGCTTCACCCGCTGGACCCGCTCGCCGAAGGAGCGGTAGGTCTCCAGCCGCCCAAGCCCGGCGGCTTCCTCACGGGCGAGCAGGGCGGCCACCCGCTCCCCCACCGGCTTGGACCCATCCTCGTCGTGCCGGGCGTAAATCCTCAGGGAGCCGCCGTGCGTGGGCAGCTCCTCGACGTCGAACAGGGTCAAGCCGTGCGCCGCGAAGACCCGGCGGACGGTCGCGAACGAGAAGTAGGAGTAGTGCTCGTGGTAGATGGTGTCGAACTGGTCCTCGTCCATCAGCCGCAGGAGATGGGGGAACTCCATCGTCAGCACGCCGGAGGGACCGAGCAGGATCTTCAGCCCGGCCACGAAGTCGTTCAGGTCCGGCACGTGGGCGAGGACGTTGTTGCCGACCAGCAGATCGGCCCGTTTTCCTTCCGCAACCATTTCGCGGGCGGTGTCCGCGCCGAAGAATTTCACCAGCGTGGGGATGCCTGCCGCCTCGGCCGCGGCGGCGACGTTGGCGGCCGGCTCGACGCCGAGCACCGGCACCCCGCGCTCCTGGAACCAGCGCAGCAGATAGCCGTCGTTGCTGGCGATCTCGATCACCTGGTGGCCGGGGCCGAAGCCGAAGCGCTCGATCATCGCCGCCGCGTAGGCCTCGGCGTGGCGCAGCCAGCTCTCGGAGAACGAGGAGAAGTAGGCGTAGTCGGAGAAGATCGCGTCCGGCCGCTCCGCCTCGGGGAGCTGAACCAACAGGCATTCGCCACAGACATAGACGGTGAGCGGATAGAACGCCTCGGCCTTATCGAGGTCCCCGGGCTCCAGGTACGAATTGGCGAGCGGCGAGGAGCCGAGATCGACGAAGACCTGGGACAGCGGCGCACCGCAGAAGCGGCAAGCCAGCTTCACCAGATCTTCCACGGCGTCTCCCCCCGCTTCCAGAGGTCGTTGAGATGGAGGTAGTCGCGGTAGGTGTCCATCGGGTGCCAGAACCCCTCGTGCATCCAGACCGAGAGCTGGCCGTCGCGGGCCAGCCGCTGCAGCGGCTTCTGCTCCAGGAAGAGGTTGGGATCCTCGTCCAGGTAGTCGAAGACCTCGCGCTGGAAGACGAAGAAGCCGCCGCTCACCACCCCCTCGGCCAGCGTGGGCTTCTCGTCGAACTCCTTCACCCGCGGGCCGTCCACCCGCATCTCGCCATAGCGCGAGGTGGGATGGACACCGGTGACGGTGGCGAGCCGCCCCTGGGCCCAGTGGAACTCCAGCAGCTTGTCGATGTCGACGTTCCCCACCGCGTCGCCGTAGGTGAGGCAGAAGGTGGGGGCGTCGTCGACGTAGCGCTTCACCCGCCGCAGCCGGGCGCCGGTGGCGGTCTCCGGGCCGGTCTCGGCGCAGGTCACCCGCCAGCTCTCGTAGCCGTCCTGGTTGTGGATCTCGGGCGGCCGGCTGCCGTCCATGGCGAGAGTGAAGTCGCAGTGCATCTCCCGGTAGCGGAGGAAGTACTGCTTGATCTCCCACCCCTTGTAGCCGAGGCAGAGGACGAAGCGGTCGAGGCCGTGGGCGCCATAGATCTTCATGATGTGCCAGAGGATCGGTTGCGGGCCGATCTCGACCATCGGCTTCGGGCGGTACTCGGTCTCCTCGCGCAGGCGGGTCCCCTGGCCTCCGCAGAGGATCACCACTGGCACGTCGCGCTTCTCAGGCCTGCTCAATTCGGAGCTCCTTCGCGGGTTCAACGCCTATTCTAGTGGCCAATCCCGTCCTACATCCCGATCCCGATGTAGCCGAGCGACCGCAGCTTCTCGATTTCCAACTGGTTCATCGAGCCGTCGCGGCTGGCGCCGGGCAGGCGGGGCGAGAGGCCCAGGTCCATATAGGTCGGCACCGTGCGCACCGGGTGCAGCCGCACGAAGCCGGGATCGAGCGCCCCAGTCAGCACCTTGCCCGCCGCGTCCCGGGGGACCGGCAGCCCCAGGAGGTAGAGGACGGTGGGATAGACGTCGTAGATGCTCGCCCCCTCGACCGCCAGCCCACGCTTCACCGGCCCCCCCTGCATCAGCAGGATGCCCGGAGGGCCGTGCCGGTGCTGGGTGTAGAGGCTGTGGACGATCGTCGGGCTGTGGCCGTGGTCGGAAACGACGAGGACCACCGTGTCCGGCCCGGCGGCGGCGAGCAGGCGGCCGAGGAAGGTGTCGAAGTCGCGGTAGATCCCCGGGATGATGCCGCCGTTCTTCGCCAGGTCGCGCGGCTTGACGTTGAAGAAGCGCTCCGGCTCGTACCACTTCCAGAAC
Source organism: Thermoanaerobaculia bacterium (assembly GCA_036403495.1). GTDB lineage: Bacteria > Acidobacteriota > Thermoanaerobaculia > Multivoradales > UBA5704 > DATARR01. Next base: position 7,961 of record DASWQX010000382.1, on the reverse strand, counting down.
CAGTGCTGATCGCTGTCCGGCTCGTGGCTGTAGAAGTTGACCAGCCGGGGGTGGGGGCGCGCCGCGAGGAGCTCGAGCAGCGCCGCCGCCTGCCAGTGGAAGTCGCCGGCGGCGAGCAGCGGCCGGATCTGGCGGAAGAGCGACACCGGCTGGGCGAACAGGTCGACCTGGGGGGTGGGGTGCTCCGCCATCTCGTCGAGCCCGTACGACAGGAACCAGCTCTCGGGCCCCGACGGCCGCGGCGCCGGGAAGGAGTAGAAGTAGCCGTCCACGACGCCGGTCGACAGCCCCGCGCGGTCGGCGATCTCCCAGTAGGGGGGAGCCGCCAGCGAGAAGCGGTCGACGGGGATCAGGCGGGCGAGGCCCAGCGGGGAGACGAGGTCGACCAGCTCCTTGAAATAGGTGCGGTGGACCGGGTAGATCCCCGCCGACGCCATGCCGGGCAGGGAGGCGCGGTAGAAGTCGAGGACACCGTGCCGCTCCGGGACCATCCCGCTGTAGATCGAGGCCCAGATCACCGCCGAGTTCGAGTCGTGGATCGACTCCAGGGGACCGGTAGCTCCCTGGCGGACGATGGAGGCGAAGGTGGGGAGCTCGCCCTTGGCCATCAGCGGCCGGATCACCCGCCAGTCCGCGCCGTCGAAGCCGGCGACGATCACTTTAAGGCCGGTGTCCGCGACGGCGATGTGGACCGCCGGGCCCGTTCCCGGCTTCGCGGCCGGCTCGTGCCCCGCGTAGAGCGGCGCCGCGGCGTGGATTGCGATCCCGATTGCCAGCAGGGCGAACGCCGCCAGCCAGAGCCCGCCCCGCCCGAGCGCCGCGCCGAGCCGGAAGAGCAGCCCGGAGGCGAGCACGGCGCCGAGGGCGATGGGGAGCGCCAGGAGCGCCAGCACCACCGCCATCCCCCACTTCGCCGCCGGATGGAACGGCGCTTGGTCGTAGGTCAGCCCGTAGAGGAAGAAGATCTCCCAGAAGAAGAGGTTGAAGACCAGGAGCCCCAGCCGGAGGCCGCGCCTCCCCTGGTCCTCCGGACGCGAGAAGGGCAACACCGCCAGTGCTCCCGCCGCGAAGAACGCCGCGCCCCAGAGGCCGTAGAGGAGCAGGAAAAAGGCGTAGACGATCAGCGCGTCGCGCGTCGAGCCGAGGTGGTTGTGGAGGACGTGGATCAGCGACAGGACCGCTCCGTAGAACGCGCCATAGAGGAAGCCGCCAAGGCAGGCGTCGCGCAGGGCTCGCAGTCTCATGCTGACGATCGTTTACGGAGGCGGAGCGGAAACTGTCCAGGCAGCGGGGTGTTCTCGGGCACGCGAGACGCTACCAGATCGGCGCTACCCCATCAACTGGTGGTACTTGAGGGTCGTCTCCGGCTCGGGGGGGGTGCCCAGCTCCTCCAGCAGGATGCGGCAGAGCTGGTCGTACTGGCGGCGCGCGAGGTCGCGGCGCCCCTGCTCGGCGTAGAGGCGCATCACCTCCACGTGGACCCGTTCCTGGAACGGGTCCTCGACCAGGGCGGCCCGGTAGGCGTCCATCGCCTCCTCCTTGCGCCCCAGCCGGTCGAGGGCCTCGCCGAGGTCGCGCAGCAGCTCCAGATACCGCCGCTGGTAGGTCTCCCGGCGGGAGGTGATCCAGGCCTCGTAGTACCCCTGGAGGAAGGGGCCGCGGTAGAGCTTCCACGCCCGGTGCCAGACCTCGACGGCGGCCGCGAGCTCGCCCTGCTCGGCCAGCTTCTTCCCCTCGTCCGCGAGGGCGTGGAACTCGCCGACGTCGATCTCCCAGCCGACCTCCGGGTTCAATCGGTAGACGCCGTTGCGGAACAGGAGGGGGGCCGGCCGCTCCTTGTCCCGGTGCCCCCCTTCCAGGGCGCGCCGGAGGTGGCTCAGCGTCGGGTGGAAGTTGCGCTCGATGGTGCGCTCCCCCTCGGTCGGCCAGACCGCGTCGATGACCTCCTCGCGCCCCGCCTGCAGACCGGGCGACGAGGCGAGGAAGGCGAGCACCTGCAGCGAGCGGCGGAGGCGCCAGTCGAGCTCGCGCTCCCCCTCCTCGTCGCGCTGGCGGGCGAGGGGGGTGCCCAGCAGGGAGAGGGTGTAGACGGCCGCGGGAGCGTCCGCCGCCCTGGCCGCCCTGGCGCCCGATGCCGGTTGGGCCGCCGGCGCGCCCTCCCGCGCCGGCCGCCGCCGCCGGCGCTCCCGTTCGAGGGCGGCGGCGAGGAGGCGCGGCAGGCAGTCGCGCTCGGGGCCCTCGATCCAGAGCCCCCGCTCCTCGAGCAGCCGCCAGGCCTCCTCGCCGGACTCGCCCGAGGCCGGCCGGGCATCGGGCGCCGCGAGGACCAGCTCGCGCTCGTCCTCCGGGAAAGCGTCGATCACCACGTGGCGCAGGAAGAGGCGCACCGCCGGGATCTCCAGGATCTCCTCCGGACGCGTCCGCGCCAGACCCACGCCGCCCGTGGCCTCGATCGCCAGCCGCAGCGGCCGGTACCAGCCGTCGGTCGCCAAGCGCAGCGCGCGCGATTCCTGCGGCGAGGGGTCGCCGCCGGTCAGGACGCTCACCAGCTCGGCCGTCTCGCGATCGTTCAGCAGCAGCTCCTGGGGGGGGACGATGCCGCGGATGTCGCGGATGCCGCCGCGCAGCGCGCCGCCGGAAGCGAGGCTCCGGTCGGCCGCGAACACCAGCCGCTGTCCCGGCAGGAGCCAGCGCTCCGCTTCGGCGAGCTGCTCGGGCGGCGGGCCGCCGCCGGCGATCAGCCAGGGAGTGCCGGCCTCCGTCGCGTCCGCCAGCGTCGCCCGCAGGATCTCCTTGCTCGCCAGCGCCGCCGGAGGCAGGGCCCGGGCGCGCCGGCCGAGCTTCGCCAGCAGCGCTTCGAGGACGGCCGTGCGCCCCGACCCCGGCCACCCCCAGAGGTGGATCAGCGGGGTGTCCAGCGATTCGATCCGGGCGACCAGGCGGCCGGCGTGTGGGAAGTGAGCCGGTTCAGGCATCGTGACGGCACCCGGCGGCTCCCCGCGATCGATCCCTTGACCGACGCTTCAGCGGGAGCCACCCCCGGGGGACGGGAAGATCTCCATCAACCCCGACGCCAGCATCTCACGAGACAGGGCGGCGAGGCAGCGGGTGGTGATCTTGCCGATGCTCGATTCGCGGTAGCCGAGCAGCCGCGCCACCTCCGGCGGCTCGTAGCCGAGCCGGAATCGCAGCCGGAGCACCGACCGGCAGCGGGGGGGGAGCCGCTGGATCAGGTTTTCGAGGTCGCAGAGGAGATCCGAGCGCTCCTGCGAGGGGGCGATCGGCTCCGACAGCCATTCGAGGATCGCCGAGTCGACCGCGGAGTAGATCCGCCGCCGGTGCGTTCGCCAGTACATCAGGCAGTGGCGCCGCAGCGTGCCGAACAGCCAGCACTCCGGGTCGCGCACCCGGTCCCACTGGTAGAGCAGGGCGAGCAGCGCCTGCTGGAGCACGTCCTCGGCGTCCTCGCTGGGGATCCGGTAGAGCGCCAGGAGCCGCTTGAGCCTCGGCTCGACCGCCTTCAGGAATTCCTCGAAGGATTCGGCGGTCTCGATGGGTTCCGGAGTGGGCATCCAGGCCAGGCTTGGGTTTGGTGGAGACCCAAAATTAACACTCTTCTCAAGAGCTGTCCAGCTTATAGCTGTATTGGAATCAAAGACTTCCGGCAGGCTCTGCGAGTAAAAAATCCCGGACCTGCTGCATATCTTCCCAGGTGGGGCGCTTCAGGGCCGGATTCCGCAGCAGCGCGGCGGGGTGGTAGGTGACCATGGTGGGGATCCCCTGGACCTGGAACCACTGGCCGCGCATGCGGCCGATCGGCGCGTCGTTGCCGAGGAGGGTCTGCGCCGCCACCCGCCCGAGGGCGACCAGGACGCGCGGGCGGACGAGCGCGATCTGCTGGTCGAGGAAGCCGCGGCAGGTGGAGACCTCGTCGGGCTGGGGATCGCGGTTGCCCGGAGGGCGGCACTTCACCACGTTGGCGATGTAGACCTGCTCGCGGGTGCGGTCGATCGCCTGGATGATCTTCGCCAGCAGCTCGCCGGCGGCGCCCACGAAGGGGAGCCCCTGGCGGTCCTCCTCGGCCCCCGGCCCCTCGCCCACGAACATCAGCTCGGCGGCCGGATTGCCGGCCCCGAAGACGACCTTGTTCCGCCCCTCGGAGAGGCGGCAGCGGGTGCACCCGGCCGCCACGCCGGCGAGGGCGGCGAGCTGGGTCGCCCGCTGGGCGGACGCCTCATCGCGCGGCGGGGGGGCAGGCAGGGCCGCGGGAGCCGGCTGCACCGCCGGAGGAGCCGACGCGGCGCGCGCCGCGGGGCGGGAGGGCTTGAGGTAGAGATCGCCGTACCCCATCTCGCCGAGGTAGGCGAGGAGGTCAGAGAGGGCGGGCCGGTGAAGGGTGCTCACGGCTGGAGAGTGTAGCCGCGAAGAGGTCGAAGAGCGAGGCCGCCAGCTCCCCCTTCGGCCGCCGCGAGAGGAAGACCGGCTCGCCCTGTCGGCGGTAGACCGTGACCTCGTTGTCGCCGCTGCCGAAGGCGATGTCCGAGCGCGAGACATCGTTGGCGACCAGGAAATCCGCCCCTTTGCGCTCCAGCTTCGCGCGGGCGTTGCGCTCCAGGTCGTGGGTCTCGGCCGCGAAGCCCACCAGCAGGGCGCCCGGCGCCACCGCCCGTAAGCCCGCGAGGATGTCCGGGTTCTCCTCCAGCTCGATCGCGGCCAGCCCCTGCTCTTTCTTGATCTTGCGGCCGGCCGGATGGCTCGGCCGATAGTCGGCCACCGCCGCCGCCATCACGATCAGGTCGGCCCCGGCGGCTTTCTCGTGGATGGCGCGCTCCATCTCCCGCGCGGTGACCACGTCGACGCGCTCGACGCCCGGCGGGGTGGGCAGCGCCACCGGCCCGGCGACCAGCAGCGTGCGGGCGCCCCGCCGCGCGGCCTCGGCGGCGAGGGCGAAGCCCATCCTGCCGCTCGACCGGTTGCCCAGGAAGCGGACGGGATCGACCGGCTCGAAGGTCGGCCCGGCGCTGATCAGCACCGTCCGTCCCGCCAGCGGTCCCTGCCCCGCGGCGGCCTCGACCGCCTTGACGATCTCCTCCGGCTCGGCCATCCGTCCCATGCCGACCTCGCCCGAGGCGAGCGGCCCCTCGACCGGACCGGCGAAGCGGACGCCCCGCCGCGCCAGCGTCTCCACATGCCCCCGCGTCGACTCCTGCGCCCACATCACCGAGTGCATGGCGGGCGCCACTACCACGGGGCCGGCGAAGGCGAGCGCGGTGGTGGTCAGGAAGTCGTCGCCGAGCCCCAGCGCAAGCCGGGCCAGCAGGTGGGTGGTCGCCGGCGCCACGCACAGCACCTCCCCCCAGGCCGCGGCGGCGATGTGCTCCTCCTCGCCCGAGCCGCCGGCCGCCAGGTACTCCTCCTGGTAGACGCGGTGGCCGGAGAGCACCTCCAGGGTCAGCGGCGCCACGAACGAGACCGCCCCGCGGGTGAGCGCGCAGCGCACCTCGTGCCCGCGCGAGCGCAGGCGGCGCACCAGCTCCGCGGACTTGTAGGCCGCGATGCCGCCGCTGATGCCGAGCAGGACTCTCATGGAAGCGAGGAGAGGTAGGGAAACCCGGAGGCGGCCCGCGGGGGCCGCCCCGGATGGCGTGTCAGTGAACCTCGGCCGGCACCGCCTCTTCGGCGGCCGGAGCTTCGGCCTCCTCGGGCTGGGGCGCCGGGCCGTAGCCCCATTCGATCAACTGGTGGTCGACCTCTTCGAGCGCGATCCGGGTGGGCTTGCGCTTCCCCGCTTCGACCTTGGGGCGGGCGCCCCGCATGAGTTGCTCGGCGCGGCCGGCGGCCACGAGCACACGACGGAACTTGCTGTCCATCGTCGGCCCTTTCTCATCCATGGAAACGTTCTCCTTGGCGGCGCTTCAGAGCCCCGCCGGTTCGATTGATCTAGATCGGAGGAGCAGTGCTCCGGTCCTGGAAGTCGTGCAGGATCTCCTGGATTCTCGACTGCATGCGCTCTCGCCGGTGGCGCTTCTCCAGGATGATGGCCGCGAGCACCTCGCTGGCCCGGCGGGCATCCTCATTGATGATAACATAACGATACCGATCGTAACGTTTAAGCTCCGCCAGCGATACCGCCAGCCGCCGCGCGATCGTCCGGTCGTCGTCGAGGGCCCGCCGGCGGAGTCGCCGCTCCAGGTCCTCGTAGCTGGGGGGCATGACGAAGATCCCGTGCGCCTCCGGATGGCGGCCGATCACCTGCTCGGCGCCCTGGACGTCGATGTCGAGCAGGACGTCGATCCCCTTCTCCAGGCGCGGGAACACCTCGTCGCGCGAGGTGCCGTAGAAGTTGTCGTGCACCTTCGCCCATTCGAGGAAGCCGTCGGCGGCGATCATCGCCTCGAACTGCGCGCGGTCGACGAAGTGGTAGTCCCGGCCGTCGACCTCGCCCTGCCGCGGCTGGCGGGTGGTGTGGCTCACCGAGAAGGCCAGCCCTCCGAATTCGGAAAAACGGCCGGTCATCAGGTTCTGGATGAGAGTGGTCTTGCCCGCGCCTGAGGGGGCCGAGAGGATGAACAGCTCACCGGTTGGCATCGATTCGCTCAATAGGTGCCCGAGGAGGGCGTATCGTACCACTACTCGACGTTCTGCACCTGTTCGCGGATCTGCTCGCAGAGCACCTTGGCGTCGAGCACCGCGCGGGTCATCTCGGCGTTGCGGCACTTGGCGCCGAGGGTGTTGAGCTCGCGGAAGACCTCCTGGGTAAGGAAGTCGAGCCGCTTGCCGGCCGCCCCCCCCTCGCGCATGACGGCGCGGAAGTGCTCGACGTGCGAGCGCAGGCGGTCGATCTCCTCGCTGACGTCGTTGCGGTCGACGAGCAGGGCCACCTCCTGGGCGACCCGCCCCTCGTCGAGCGCCTGGCCGGCGAGCAGCTCGGCGAGGCGCCTCTTGAGGGCCGCGGCCATCTCCTCGCGCACCGGGCCGCGCAGGGCGTCGAGCTTCGCCACCGCCTCCTCCACCGCCCGCAGCTTCTCGTCCATGATCGCGACCAGGCTGGCGCCCTCCCGCTCCCGGCTGGCGACGAGCTGGGCGATCGCCCCGCGGGCCGCCTGGAGCAGCAGCTCCTCGTCCTCGGGGGTCCACTCCTCGCTCTCCAGGTCGACCCGGAACGCCTCGGGAAGCCGCATCAGGTCCCCCGCGGAAAGGCCGCGGTCGATGAGCCCGGCGTCGACGAGCTGGTGGACGGCCACGTGCGCCTCGCGGATCACCCCCATGTTGACCTGCACGCTCGCCCGCCGCTCCGCCACCGACCGCACCTCCACCCGCGCCTCCACCCGCCCGCGCGCGACCTCCTTGCCGATCGCGTCGCGCAGCGCCGCCTCGCTCCCCCGCAGCTCCTCCCCGATCCGGAGCTGAAGGTCCAGAAAGCGGTGGTTGACCGCCCGCAGGCTCACCGTGATCCCATGCCGGGCATTCTCCCCCGACGCTTCGCCGTAGCCGGTCATGCTTCGCATGGAGACTCCTAAATCCGCAAGAGGCTGGCTGCCGATGTTTGCCCCGAAGGGGCAAAGGCATGTAGCCTGGGGCGTAAGCCCCAGGAAGGGTCGATCCTCATAAATTCATGAGCCCCGAAGGGGCGACGGCAGTTCATCGTCTCGCTGGAGGCTGCCGTCGCCCCTTCGGGGCTCCAATAGGAGGTGGAGACGATGGGTCCTGGGGCTCACGCCCCAGGCTACATGCCTTGGCTCCTTCGGAGCCGGAAAATTCGTCAATTTTCAAGCTGAGGTAGAATCTCCATTTCCACTCCTGTCCGCCCGAGAGGATCGTACCACGCCGCTCGCCAGCGCCTCCGCCTCCTCCTCCACCCCATCCAACCGCCGCTTCAGCTCCGCCGCGGCCGCCTCCAGGTCCCCCCGGCGCTCCACGACGAGCGGCTCGCCGTAGACCACATGGACCGTCGAGAACGG
>DASWQX010000381.1:0-2110 GCA_036403495.1 Thermoanaerobaculia bacterium | reverse complement strand
AGCTGGTCGATCTTGCGCGCCTTGGCGGCGTGGATGGCGTCGTAGACCACGGCGCCGGGGTCGGCCCCCTGCCCCTGGCGGATCACCTCGACCCCCAGCCGCTCCCCCCAGAGGGCGAGCTGCTCGATGGCGGCGGCGCGGAAGGTGTCGCCGGCCGCCAGCATCACCCGCTCCCCCTGCTGCAGGTGGCGCCGGGCGAGCTTGGCGATCGAGGTGGTCTTGCCGACGCCGTTGACGCCCACCACCAGGGTGAGCGTGGGGCCCCGGCCGAGCGGACGCGGGCGGGGCATCTCGGCGAGCAGGTCGGCCACCTCGTCGGAGAGCAGCTTGCGCAGCTTGACGGCGCTGGTGGTCTGCTCCTTGAGGGCGTTCTTGCGCACCCGCTCGACCAGCTCGAGCGAGGTCTCTACCCCCATGTCGGCGGCGATCAGGGTCTCCTCGAGGTACTCGATCGTCCGCTCGTCGAGCGTGACCTTGTTCTTCATCGCGTCGGAGACCTTGTCGATGATCTCCGTATGGGTCATGAAGAGCCCGCGCTTCAGCTTGCCGAGGAAGCCGGTCTTCTCCTCCTCGGGAAGACGGGTCTCGGGCGCGAGCTCCAGAAGGTCCTTGGGCGTGTTCGTATCGTCAGCCATGGCAGGACCATGATAGCCGAACCCTCACCCCCGGGGTTGGGGTGGGGGCTAGTCCACGAACAGCTCGCGCTTGAGCTGCTCGACCGCCTCGTTGAGGCTCGCGCGGGCGTGGCCGACCAGGGCCGGATGGCTCTGGACGAGCGCCAAGTGGTAACCGTCCGGCAGGGGGACGACGTAGATGTGCAGGGCGCGCTTCTCGATGTGGATCATCCGCGGCTCGCCGAGGTCGTTGTTGGCGAGCACCTTTTCGAGCTGGCGGAGGTAGATCCCCAGGTAGGCGCCGATGACGCGCATCTCGTAGGGGCTGAAGTCGGAGCAGGCGAGGTCGACCGTCTCCCCGGTGCCGTCGAGGAACAGGGCGCCCAGCGCGTGATCGTTGTTGGCCAGCAGATTTGCCAAGACGTACTGGAACATCATGCTAGGGGGTGCGGCTCCTCAACGCTGAGCGCCGGCGGCCCGGGGTTCGACGAGGGTCTCGGTGCGCATGGGCCGTACGGCGCCCGAGCGGATCTCTCCCGCCTCGAAGGCGCGGAGGAACGCGGTGACGATCTTGGCGTCGAAGCGGCTGCCGGTCAGGCGGGTGATGGTCTCGACCGCGAACTGCAAGCTGTACGCCTGCTGGTACGGGCGGTTGGTGGTGATCGCGTCGAAGGTGTCGGCCACCCCGACGATGCGGGCGAAGAGGGGGATCTGCTCGCCCTTCAGGCCGTCCGGATAGCCCCGGCCGTTCCACGCCTCGTGGTGCGAGCGGATGGCCGGGATCATCTCGCGGAGCTGCTCGATGGGGGACATGATGTCGGCGCCCATCACGGTGTGCAGCTTCATCTGCTCGTACTCTTCCGGCAGCAGCACGCCCTCCTTGCGGAGAATGCGGTCCTCGACGCCGATCTTGCCGACGTCGTGGAGCAGGGCGCCGATCCAGATCTTGTGCTGCACCTCCTCGGGGAGCTGGAGGTAGCGGCCGATGGTGCGGCTGTAGGCCGCCACCCGCTCGGAGTGGCCGCGGGTGTAGGGGTCCTTGGCATCGACCGCCGCCACGAAGGCGCGCAGGGAGCCGATGAACAGCTCGCGGTTCGCCTGCGCCGCCTGCCGGAGCTGCTGCACGTGGCTGGCGACGTGGCCGCTCATGCGGTTGAAGTCCTCGGCGAGATCGGCCATCTCGAAGGTCAGCCCCTCGGTCTCGATCAGGCCGCCGAAGTTTCCCTCGGCGATCTCGTGCGTGGTCGCGGTCAGCCGCTGGATCGGCTGGCTCACCCACCGCGCCGCGAGGTAGGCGAAGAAGAAGGAGAGGGCGACAAGGGCGCCGGTGGCCACGGCGGCGTTGCCGATCAGCTTGTCGACGTCAGCGAAGGCCTCCGACACCGGCTTCTGCACCACCAGGCTCCAGCCGCTCTCGGGGATGGCGCTCACCTGGGCGAAGACGTCGCGGTCCCCTTCGGGGGTCGGGAGCGGGTAGCGCCGCGTCATCGTCAACT
>DASWQX010000380.1:0-6206 GCA_036403495.1 Thermoanaerobaculia bacterium | reverse complement strand
CCACCCGTCGACCGTCTCCTGCCACGTCGCCGTTCCGCGGAACGAGGCGACGACGCGGTCGGGACTGACGAACAGCGAGCCCCACCTCACACCGCTCGCCGTGATGTCGCGGGCGAAGACGTACGGCGCCGGGAGGTTCAGCGGAAGGTCGGGATGCAGCGCCCGCTGGTACGCCGCGAGATCGAGCAGAGTGAGCGTATAGGCGAGCGTGGGGATGTAACTCGAGGAAACGCGCGGCGCCGGAGCGGCGCTCGCCGAGGCGGCTCGCTCGGCGAGCACGCCCGCGGAGAACTCGCGCCGCTGCACGCCCTGGCGCTGCGTCGCGCTGCGCACCGAGCCGCCGCCGCCGGCGAGCGTCTGCTGGTAGTAGCCGGAGCTTCGTTCGAGCCACGGACAGTCGCCGGACGCCGGCAGCTTCGCACCCGCTCCGATCTGCTGGCCGGCGCGGTAGTAGCCGGCGTCGCTCGACGGCGCGGTGGGATAGGGATCGACGATGATGCCGCTACCGGTGGCGAGATTGACCGCGAAGGCCGCCGGCACGTTCCGGTTCACCGCGTTGGCGAAGTCCTGATTGCCGAACGCGACGTTCGAGAACGTGTAGGCGGTCATCGAGGTGGTGGGGGAAGTGTTGCTGTTGTAAACGTGGCCGGGGAGCAGATCGACGGCCGCGAACTGCGCGAGCGGCGCGCCGACGCCGATGCCGCAGACGACGGTGGGCATCGCGATCTGGAACTCCGGAACGGTGCGCCGCGCGAAAAGCACCTCGGTCCACATCACGTTTCGCACGCTGCTGTACATGTTCGAGTAGCCGAGGTCGGACATCGGGAAGCCGGGGGTGGCGGGCGGGAAGAGACCGTTGGGAGGAAACGACTGCAGGTGCTGGCTCGAAAGATACGTCTCGATGAAGTCGGACCAACTGGCGCCGAGCGCCACGACTGCGATGATCTCGGTCGGATTCGAAGGCAACGGCCCCTTGGCGACGAACCCCTGCGGGTGGCTCGCCGTCGTGCTGCGGAACGTCTGGATCAGTTGCCACGGCGGGTCGAGGAAGAGATTGGAGAGGTCGAGCGCCGCCTTCGACGCGAGGTCCACGAACATCGCCGCATCGGCGGCGTTGAATGAGGCAGTCATGAGACACGTCCTTTCGACTTGTCGGGCTAGATCGGGTTGAACGTCACGGCGCTGCCGCTGCCGCCGTTGCCGGCATTGCCGACCCCTCCGGTACCTCCGTTCGCCCCGTTGGGTGCGAACGTGTCGCGGTCGCTGGGTTTGAGCTTCTCGTTCAGTCCCCCGGTGCCGCCGGCTCCGGGGTCGCCGCCGGTGCCGCCGGCACCGCCGGCGCCACCGAGGGAGTTCGCGGCGAAGCTGGTGACGGGAGCGCTGGTGAAGATGTCGATGAAGTTCCCCCTCCCTCCGTCGTTCCCAGGTGCGCCGGAGCCGCCGGTGCCGCCGTTGCCACCCATGCCTCCCTGCGCCGGGAAAGTGCAGCAGCCGGGCGTGGTGAGACACGAGGGATTGGTGTTCTGACCGGCATTGCCGCCGGAGCCGCCGTCGCCGCCCGGACCGCCGTTGCCGCCGGCGCCGCCGGCGCCGCCCTGATCGAGGATGTTCAGCGTGCCGGTGACGCTTTTGACGGTGAGGTTCAGCGAGCCGGCGGGCTGGCCGGGATAGCCGGCGCCGCCGTCCGTGCCGCCGTCGCCGGCCTTGCCCGGACCGCCGGGACCCGAGCAGACGCACCGCAGGTCGCTGCCCTTTCCGGTGCCGCTGCCGTTTTTGCCTGGCTCTCCGGACAGGCCGGCCGCGCCGGCCTGTCCGGCAGGGCCGATTGCGCCGGCTGTGCCTGTGAGCAGAATCTGAATGTCATTCATCGGAAGCCTCGGCTCATCAGAGCTGATTGAAGTTGATCGTGCCGGGATCGCCGGGAGTTCCCGGAGCTCCGGCCTTGCCGACGCCGCCCCCGCCGCCCTGCGAGCCGTTGGGAGTGCCCGCGCCGAACGGACCGGCCGCGCCGCCGCTGCCCCCTGCGCCACCGGCGCCTCCGACCGACTTGGGGGCCTCACCGAGGATCGTGGTGCCTGGTTGCTGCGATCGGAACGAGACGTTCACCACCGGCCCCTTGCCGCCGTTGCCGCCTGTGCCGCCGTTACCGCCCGGCCCACCATTGCCGCCGTTGCCGCCTGCCCCCTGGCCGCATTTACTGCTCGCGGGGCCGCCGGCTCCGCCGGTTCCGCCCTGCTGCCCGCTGCCGCCCGCGCCGCCCACACCGCCGTTGCCACCGCTGGCCTGGACGAGAAAGGTCCCCGGTCCGATGGTGTCGAACTGGAAGTTGCCAGCGAGTGCGGCGCCGCCCGTACCGCCGTCGCCGCCGTCGCCGCCGATGCCGCCAGGGGCGCCAGGTCCGCCTTTCCCGGCCGCCGCCGCGCAGCTCTTGTTATCGCCGCTGTTCTGGCCGGGTGTTCCGTTGGTGCCGGCAGCCGCCTGGCCGCCGACGCTGGCGCCCGGCGCTCCCGGGGGTCCGTCAGCCGCTACGATCTTGATGGATGGAGTTGGATCGCTCATGTTGCCCTCCTCGAGCAGTCGTTGAATCGATGGTTGAGGTGCCGGAGACCGGGGCTCACGCCTCCCGGACTTCGATGACCTGTGCGCTGATGGTGAGATCCACGCCTTCGGCGACGATCTGGCCGTTCGGCTTGACGATCGTGATCTTTCCGGCGATCAGCTTCTGCGGACCTGTACCGGTGATGACGTACTTGTCGGTGATCACCAACTCCTCGACGGCGGCGATCCCCACGTCCATCGGGAAGCTCAGTGCGTTCGCGAGCTGGACGAGGCCTTTCGCCACCTTCGCCGAGTTGCCGAGGACAAAAGAGCGGATGGCGTGGTTGATCGCGTCGCGCTCCTGCGGCTGGAGCGCGGCGTGGAGCGTGTCGGCATCGCTCGCCTCGTTGAGCAGGCGCGCGCGATCCGCGCTGAACGCGCCCGGATACTCGACGAAGCTGTCGGACTGCTTGTCTTTCGAATAGCGGCTGTCCGGCACGCCGCCGAGCTCCTTCATGTGCTGCAGGTCCCGGAGCGTCACCTTGTGGATCTTCATCCCCACCTTCGCGGCGTCGCGGGTGTGGGAATGCTCGGAATCGATCGTGACCTGCTTGGGGACCGAGGTGCGGTCGATGCCCGCGGTGCGCAGTTCTGCTTCGAAGTTCTTCTTCTGATCCGGGTTGAGGTCGTTGTACGACATGCTTCCTCCGTTCTGTTGACTCGATGAGTGCGGGATTGCTGAGTGCTGCGGCGGGTTAGAAGTGGGGCGGGGACGACGACTCCCAGGGACGCACCTCGGACCTCGTTCCATTGGCGGGGCCGACCGAGGCGAAGCCGTACCAGACCTGGTCGGCCTCATCGGGCTCGAGGATGAGCGAACCGATCGCCTGCTGCGTGGTGACGGCGTAGAAGAGCATCTGACGCGTGAGATCGAAGTCGCGGTCGTGAATGAGCTCGACGTCGATCAGATCGTCCGTGCCGTCGTAGACGTACAACTTCATCTCCGCGGGTGGACCGAAGACGACCAGGTACGTGCGCTCGCCCTCTTCCGACGCGACGTCGTTCGATACGAGAGACATCCGCACGTGCGGGTGATCGGCGTCGAGCGGCACGTCGAGGGAAGGGACCACGAGCGACGACACGGTGGCTCCGCCGTTGCGGAACGTCAGGTGCGATTCGGCGACGCCGTCGAAGCTCAGGGTGACGAGACCGAACCCGGAGCGGAGACGGCACTGCGAGGGTCCGGCGTCGCGAAGAACAGCGCTGCCATTGGGAACGAGATGCACGGTGGGCAACGGACCCGACGTGCAGTTGGTGAGCACGACCGTCTGCACCGGCGCACTCGCGGAGGCGCCGACCACGAGGGTCGTGGACCAGCCGCGATCGGTTGCGATGACGACACGTTTCGCGGTAACGGACGCGCCGGCGGCAGCAGCGATGGCGAGCAGCAAGACCGGTACGGCGGACCGCGGAACGAGGGGCAGAGAGATCATGGCATCCTTTCCTGGGCGAATTCAGCGGGGGGAAACGGTGACGACTGGCGAGTGTCCGCTCGCAAAGCACCGGCGAAGCTTCGTATCGGGTGTTGCTCACCTCCCTTTCGCGGGAGCAGCAGAGCTTCCGCTGCCGATCGACGTCCGGCAGGGCACTCACGGCGCTCTCGCGCCATTTGCTGCTACCTCCGCAGAGAAGGAGCAAATGAACGATGTCTTTATGACAATCCGCATGGCCTTCTTCATCGGCGGTGGCGGAGAAGACGGGCTTTGCGGCGGACGCGCGCGACCATCTGCCCAACGTCGCGCTCGCGGCAGCCGAACTCCACGGCGATGGCGCTGGAGACTTCGCCGGCGAGGACGCGCAGCATGAGACGGCGATCGCGCGTGCCGAGGCGCGAGAGGATCCTCTCGACGTCGAGACGCAGGTCGATGGCCGTCTCGCTCCGCTGCACGCCGTAGTCGTAGCCTTCCTCGGCCAGGCGGCGCGCGAGATCGCGCAGCCGGACGCGGTTGCACAACCTTCGCGTGACGACGTAGAGCCACGCCGGAATGTTCTGCGGCGTCTCTTTCGCCGCCATCAAACGAATGACGGCTTCCTGCGCTACATCCTCGGCGTCGGCGCTCGAACGGCACCACCGCAGCGCGATGCGCCGCGCATCGAGGAGCATCCGGTGGATGGACTCGTCGGAATAACCTGGGATGGACGACAGGCCCATGAGGGCCCGATGCGAAGCTGCCGAAGCGAGAAGGAGCGGACGGTCTTCTCAACTCAGGAGAGTCGGAAAGTGGACTTTATCCTACCCTCCGGAGCAGCCGAAAAACCGTTCAATCGAGAACGACGAAGAGATCGGCCGCACGAAGCGAAGCAACGTGGAGCATCGCGCGCGCCTCGTCGAGACCATCCTTCACCGGCACCGGCTCCATGAGCTCGTCAAACCGCCGGCGGAGCGATGCGGCATCCGCTCGCGGAATCCAGCCGCCGTACTGGTTGATGCCGGCGATGCAGCGGGCGAGCTCGGGGTCGCGGGAGACGTCGAACAGCGTCTCGAGCGGGCGTCCGCGGTAGAGGAGGTCGAGACCGGCGACCGTCCATCCAAGGTCGAACAACGCGCGGCGCAACGAAACGTGGCCGGCAATGGACGGCGCTCGCTCGAGGTGCGACGCGAGAATGATCACTACGGACTCGACGGTGCGGGACGAGGTGTCATCCGGCTCCGCGATCCATTCGGGATCGAAGCGAAGCTCGGCGAGTGCGGCGGCGGTGCCGTCGTGACCGGCCGCGACGATCTGGCGCGCGGCGTCCCGCAGCGCCTGCGCCCCGCCGACGCGAACGATTGACGTCACGCGGCGGGACAACGCGGCCGCGTCGAAGGTCCATGCTCGATGCAGAATGGCCATGTTTGTTTTGCGCGACGCCGCGGCAGTTACGCGCCGCCGCGGCATCCTCTCATTGTCAATGCTTCGCGAATCTCGTGCGCATCGGCGCACCGGGGCAATAGGGAGGGTTGTTGTTGTAGCTGGGATTCCGGTCCGTGTTCCCGACGAGCTTCGCGTAGGCCGAGAAGTCGTTTTTCATCTCCTGGTCGGTTCGAGTGGTGTTCTTCAGCGACCAGTGTCCGGCCCCGCCGAGCTGCGGCGAGTAGGTGGCGGTGTACGTGTATCCATTGACGTTCGCCACGGATCCCGTATCTCCCTGCACCGGTGGATCGTTGGGCGCACCCGTGACCAGGAACCCCACCCGGTACGGTTTCGACGTGTCGAGGGCCACGTTCGATTGGAAGGTGGAGAGACCGTCGGGATCGATCCGGAACTCACTCGGACTCGTCTTCGGCCCGGTGACGCACGGCGTCTTGTTCACATTTCCGCCGAGCCCGCGATAGATCGTGAAATCGTGCGCGAACGCGCTGCCCGCCATCGCGAACGCGAACGCCAGTACTGCGAAGAATCGACTGGTCGATGATTGCATCGGAAGACCTCCTTCTTTCGTCACTGGGAAGGAGTCGTGAACGAGCCGAAATCTGACGCGCGCAGGTGTCATCCTGAGCCGCGAAGACGGCGAAGGACCTTCCCCCTCGCACGCCGGAAGGTCCTTCGCTTCGCTCAGGATGACACGCGTTCGGCGCGTCGTAATGTGGAGTGCGGAGGCAGCGCCTCCGCTTTCAAAGCGGAGGC
>DASWQX010000379.1:0-4384 GCA_036403495.1 Thermoanaerobaculia bacterium | reverse complement strand
GCCTCGGTCAGGAATGTTTTGGCGATCGGACCGGAGAGGAGGGGTGGCACGGGGAAGGTCAAAGGGGGAAGATTGTCAGGAGGAACCACCGTTCCTGGCAGGGAACCGTTGGACGGCAGTTGCTGGTAACCCTGGTTCTGGGCGTTCTTCTGCGCAGCTAATAACACGACACCGATAACCGGCCCGGGGGGTACTGTCGGTCCATAGAGCTTGGCAATCTCGCTCAGGGTGGTTGAATTCCAGGCATGGGGTACGAGGTCCAGGCTGTTCCAGAGGAGAGAGTTCCAGACTTGCCACGGCTGCGCCCCGGCCGTGGTCTGCGGGAACAGCGTGGCAAAGAGCTTGACGAACCCTGCATTGCCAGGGGTCGGCCCGGCGGTGGGATAGACGTAGACATGAGCCCACTGGCTGGGATCGAGATCGTCCTGTGTGATCAGGGCGCAGGCCAGCGTGGGGGCCAGAGCCCCGCCCAGGCTGTGCCCCGTGAAGACGAGGGTCGCCGCAGTGCTCTGGACGCTTTGCAGGAACACTGCGAGCGATTGCCCCGTCTGGTCCTGCATGCTCCGGAGGATATCCACTCCAGTGCTCGTTCCCGGAGCGATGGCCACACCGGCCGGGAAGCTGGTTCCGGAGGGCAGGGTCTGCCCGTACGGCCAGGCTTTGATCGGCTTAACGGGTTTGTCTTCCTGGAAGATGTCAAAGTTGGAGATGGGGTTTGTGGCGGCAATGGCGACTACGTACATGTTGCTGGCCGTGTTATGAGCGACGAACATGGCATTGTCTTCGACATTGTCCGCCTGGTTTTGGTAGACGCAGGGACCCCAGGCGACCTCCCAGGAGTTGCCGATCAGGGCCTGGAACCCGGCATCGCTCAGATCAGTCTGGAGCACCTTCGCGAGGTCCCCCACCAACGTGCTGATGTTTCCCTTCTGTAGGCTGTCTCCATTGGCCAACATGGACATTGTGAACACCTGCTGCCACGGATCGAATGTACCTACCGACATGATTCGCCTCCCTAATTTCCGTTGAACGTTCCACGCTGGCGAGCGTGGGCATTTGGCATCTCTGCGCGCTCCGCAGGGCGCCGCCGATCAAGAAGCCTTGCTGGCCAGGGTGTCGACCTTCTTGACCGGCACGTCGCTGACCTCGACCCACTGGCCTTCGGCGTTCTGGTAGCGGTAGTACGCCGTGCCGCCGCCCTCCCAGCTCTGGAGGACCATCCGGAGGAAGAAATTGGAAAGAATCACCGGCCCGGGGCCCTGCGGCCTCCGCCGGTCCGGCCAGTGCACCGGCGGCATGCCCGAGGCCTCGACCAGGATGCTCGGGCCGCCCATGATCAGGATCGGGAGGTACGTGCCGTCGACCCGCGTATGGACATCCACCGGCGGGTTGACGGCCTGGGTGATCTCTCCGATCCCGTGGATCGCCTTGTGGACGGTGTTGACCGCCAGGCTCAGGTTGAGCGCGGGCGCACCCGGCGCACCGGTTCCGACCTGGTACTTGACGAGAAAAAGGCCTGTTTCAATCGAGGACATCTGACACCTCCCAAAAGTGAACGTTGATTGTCTTGCTGCTCGGGTTTGCCCCACTCAGCAGGATCGCGCCACGCTGCCGCCCCTTGCTTGAGGCCGGTCCGCGGAACGGTCCGGAATGTGCTTGCGACGAGGATGTGCTCCGGCCCCGTCCCGAGCACGCCCGGTGGGATGGAACGCAGGCCCTGTCCTTGGTAGAGAGAGGGCCCGGAGCATTCGAAAGCTCAATGGCTTCTGGCCGCCAACGCCCCCTCGAGAACTGGCACGGCCACGAAGTGCCATTGCTGGTTGATATTGTTGCTAAGCTGAAAGAGAACAACCTGGGTGCCGGGCTGAGTGCTGGCGGTATCGTCGATGCAGAAGTTCGGAGCCCCCACGTTCATCACGTAGGGTGGATTGCCGACCCAATTCCAATGCTGGAAGGCGCGGCCAGGGACGAGGCTGTTGATAATGAGTCCATTATTGTTCGCGGGGCTGATTCCCTGGAAGTCCAGGTACAAAGGATTGCTCTCGGCAGAGCCGGCGAGTCTGATCGTGCCGCTGTTGGGATCGATATACCACTGCGTCAGGGAAGAGCCCGCGCCCTGAAGAAGACTCAGGACAACCGGTGTGCCCGGGCTTGCGGTGGTAACGCCGAGGCAGATGCTGGGGTTGGTGTTGAGTGCGATGATGTACTTCGTTGACATGGAGTGCTCCTTTCGGTGAGCGGATCGGGACTATCCCGACCTCGTGAGTTAAAAGGTCCGGTTGAACCGAGGTTCACGAGTAACCGGCCGGTACTAGCGGATTGAAGTTCGACGTCTGCTGCTTGCCCCAACGATGTGCCGCGGCCAGTCGTTCTATCTCACCCTCGAATGGAGCCGCCGTTGTGGAATAAAAAGATGATTTATTGCCAACATTCAATGGCTATCTCAGGCGCGAGGGGGCTTGATCCCGCTTTCAAGCCGTGTTAATCTCTGCGCGCACTCAAAAGCGAGAGTTGTCCAATGTGCGTTCGAAGCTTCTGCGGTCTACGCAAGGCGATGGCGCTGTGTGCCCTCAGCGCTGCAGCCCTGCCTCTGCCTTTCATTCACGCAGCCCCGCCGGCACGGCAGGAGCTGCGTGCCGGCACCGTGCTGGAGCGCCGGTTGGCGGGAGGAGAATCCCAGTCCTTCTCTCTGGAGGCGAACCCCGGAGAAAGGCTTCTGATCACCGCGGAGCAGCGGGGGATCGACGTCGTGATCGACGTGCTGCGGCCGGATGGCACCTCCGTGATCGCGGTGGATGGCATCGTCGACGGACCGGAGACCGCCCTGCTCCCCGCGGATGCGGCGGGGACCCTGGAGGTTCGCGTGCGGTCCCCGAATCCTGGCGTCGCGCCAGGAAGCTTCACGTTGCGGCTCGAGGAGCTGCCGGCGTCGACTCCCGAGGAACGAGAGCGCATCGAGGCCGAGCGGCTGATGACCGAGGCGGCGGCTCGGTTCCTGGAGGGTACGGGCTATGCGCTACGGCTCGGCCTCGCGCGCTATCAGGAGGCGCTGGCGCTCTGGCAATCTCTGGGAGACCGCCGGCGCGAGGCGACGTGCACGCTCGCGGCTGGCGACATGCAGACGGCGCTCGGCCAGCCCAGGCAGGCCCTCGATTTCTATCAGAGAGGGCTCGCCTTGTTCGCCGAGCTGGCGGACGAGCCCGAACAGGCGACCGCCTGGGCGGACATCGGGGTCGCCCAGGCGGCTGTGGGGGACTCCGCCGCCGCGGCGTCAGAGCGCCGGGCCCTGGCTCTGGAGCGCAGCCTCGGCCGGCTCTCGGAAGAAGGAAAAGTCCTGAACTACCTTGGCGTCGCCCTCCACTCCCAGGGCGAGCTGCGTGAGGCCCTGGGTTACTACCAGCAGGCGCTCGCGATCTTCGAGCGCGTGGGAGAGCAGGGCCTGTGGAAGGGCAAAGTGCTCTACAACCTCGCCGCCGTTGACATGAGCCTCGGTGAGGCCGAGCCGGCGCTGGAGAGCCATCGCCAGATCCTCGCGCTGCAACGCGCGTTCGGTGACCGGCGGGGAGAGGCAGAGACCCTCAACAGCCTGGGGGTCCTCTCCTACAACCTCGGCGAGCTCGGCAAGGCCCTCGAAACCTATGCTCCGGCACTGGCGATCTTCCGGGAGCTGGGCGACCGGATGCGGGAGGGCGCCGTCCTGCACAACGTCGGCGTCGCCTTCTACAGCCTCGGCGAGTACCGGCGCGCGCTCACCCAGCTCGAGCCGGCGCTGGCGATTCGCCGCGAGGTGGGGGATCGACGAGGTGAAGTGGCGACCGGGGTCAGCCGGGGACACGTCCTGCTCGCGCTCGGAAAGACCGCTCAGGCCCTCGACGCCGGCCGGCGCGCCGCCGGCCTGGCTGGCGAAATCCCGGACCGCAACGGCGAGATGCTGGCGCGCCTGCTTCTGGGCCGGATCCATGTGGCGGCCGGCGAGCCGAAGGAGGCTCTCGGCGAGCTCGGGAAGGCCCGGGATCTGGCCCGCCGGTTGGAGGACCGGCTCGATGAGGTGACGATTCTGCACGCCACCGGGCAGGCGTATCTGGCCTTGAAGCAGGCGGAGCCGGCCGCCGAGGCGCTGGCGGCGGCGGTCGACCTCGCCCGGGCGGTCAAGACGCCGGCCCGGCTGGTGGGAGCGCTCACCGCCCTCAGCCGCGCGGAGCGGCTGCGCGGCCGGCCGGCGCAGGCCCGCGCGCGGATCGAAGAAGCTCTCGGCCTGATCGAGACCGTGCGCGCCCAGGAGGCGGACCCGGACCTGCGCGCCTCGTATCTGGCGGCCAAGCACAGCGCTTTCGAGATGGAGGTGGACCTACTGATGGAGCTGGACCGCCGCGAGCCGGGCCAG
>DASWQX010000378.1:0-3937 GCA_036403495.1 Thermoanaerobaculia bacterium | reverse complement strand
CCAAGCCTTGGTTCATTGCCTTATGGGCGTTCTTACTGATCCATGATTTGGCTCGTTCGTCAGAATCGCTATGACTCTTGAAAGGATCCCTGGCCTTGACCTGAAGTATTGCCCCGCGTTTGCCAACAATCAACAGACCGTCGCCAGATGCTTCACGTTGAGCCCCGCCTTTCGGCACTGGAGATGCAAAGTATACGAAATCGGCTACTCCAAGCCGAGCCGCTACATCACGCACTTGCCGCTCTCTCGCTGTCCCGTGAGTCATGTCCGGAACCATCTTCTTGCTCTCATCAACGCTTGTCGTTCAAAACCTGAGCATCGCAACTGTCCTGGATCAACGCCCCTTGCATTTTGCTTAGCACGCGGTAGGACGTTCCGTCCCAGCGCCCGCTGAACGACGACCGCCGCAGGGAGCCCGATCTATGCCCGACCACGTAACCAAGGCACAAGAGATTCACTCGCCAGAGCGCCGCTCCCAAGACACAGCCGAGTAAGCCCCCCAGAACGCGGCACCGCAAGACCATCGCTCCGTAAGCCGATGCGGCGACAGGTACCACGATCATAGACGCAATCAGAAGGTGGCGGGTAATCAGGGCGGCCTGTATGCGTGCCGGGAATAGGTGCCAGCCGTTTCCTGGATCGGGAGGGCAGGACGGAGACCCGAGACCGCGAAGGCCGAGACCCTCCGCTTCCCCCGCCGCTGGATCGGATCGATCCCGGGAAACGGCTGGCACCTATTGGGGGCGGAGAGAGCCGTGGTCGCCGGCCACCGCCGTCCTCGACGATCCGAACTGAGGCTCGACCCGCTTCCAGGAAACGGCTGGAACCTATTGGGGAGATCTGGCATCTCCACCGCCACGGCCGTGAGAAGCACCGCCGGATTTGACGTCTTTACCGCCGCGACCTACAGGAGCACCGCCGGATCGGCGGCGTCGCGGATTCGGCGTGGACATCCACCGCCACGGCGGCGAGAACCACCGCCGGATCTGGCGTCTCCACCGCCGCGGCGGTGAGATGC
Source organism: Thermoanaerobaculia bacterium (assembly GCA_036403495.1). Classification (GTDB taxonomy): domain Bacteria; phylum Acidobacteriota; class Thermoanaerobaculia; order Multivoradales; family UBA5704; genus DATARR01. Next base: position 2,919 of record DASWQX010000378.1, on the reverse strand, counting down.
ACCGCCGGATCTGATGTCTCCACCGCCGCAACCGGCAGGAGCACCGCCGGATCGGCGATATCGCGGATTCGGGCATGGACATCCACCGCCGCGGCGGTCAGGAGAACCGCCGGATCTGACGTCCCACCGTCGCGGTGTACATGAACACCGCCGGATCGGCGGTGCCGCAGATTCGGCGTGGATGTTCACCGCCGCGGTGCTGCCTGCCATCCAGGGGCTCGACGACGACAGGGTCAGGTTCTACTACGACCTCGTGTAGAATTCCTTGAATGAGGCGGCTCGCCGCACGCTGGAGGCGATGATGAAGGGCTACGAATACCAGAGCGATTTCGCCAAGAAGTACGTCGCGCAGGGACATGCCGAGGGGCGTGCCGAGACGGCGGCGCGCGACGTGCTGACCGTCCTGCGGGCTCGCGGCTTTACGGTGCCCGACGCTGCCCGCGAGCGGATTTTGGCCCAGAAAGACCCGGAGCGGCTGGAACGCTGGCTGGAGAGAGCCGTGGTCGCCCCTTCCGTTGCCGCCGTCCTCGACGATCCGAGATAAGGCTCGACCCGCTGGCCCATACCGAGCAAGCTTCGGGGGTCATTCCAGAAGGCGGACACGCTGTCTGGAGGGTCGGGGTCGCCTGGGACGCCGGGTCGCCTTGGTCGGAATCCGCAATTTCTCCGCTCAAGACCGCCGCCACCCAGTCCGGGTGCCACCGGTGCGGCGGAAGCGCCGCCGCTGCCACGGACCCCGTACCGTGCCCCTGAGCAGCAAGATGATCGCCACGAAGAGAACCGCCGCGCCTGAAAAGAGCACGGTCCCGGCGAGCTGTGCCCAGTGGTTCCCAAAGTATCCGACCAGCCAGCCCGAGAGAGTGTGCTTTCCAGTGTCGCTGGCGTCGGGCCGGTCCTCCCAGACATAGATCGCAAGCAGCGGCGATGCCACCGCGCCAAAAATGCTGATCGTAAACAGGAGCTTGGCCAAGCGCCGCCACTTGGTGTAAGCCCACATCCCAAGGGGCGTTCGCCAGGGTAGGACGGAGGTACCGCGCTCGGGGGGCAACATCCAACGATTGTAAGCCCACAGCCGCCCCGAGTTCCAGCCTGCTCTTTGGTGATGCGTCTTGGTCGCATGGTGCGGGTCATGGAAGGGTATTGCCCCTCCGGGAAACGGCTGGAACCTATTTGGGGTGGAACCTATTGGGGCGAAACTATTGGGGCGGCGGCGGCCGGCCGGCCTATTGGGGCGGCCGGCCTCTGAGTAGCCGTTAGAAGCACCGACCCGTACAGGTATTGCACGTTTTTCCGTCAGGGCAGCCTTCATCTACGCAGGCCGGAAACTGGGTGCAGGCATAAGCTGGCTTGCTCATGAGAGCTCCAGAGGCGAGCAGGGCGGCCACAGCACAAAGGGCAAGTCTCTTCATGGTCGTCTCCTTACCATCTTAGAATCGCCCGAAGTGGCGATCCTCGCTTAATATCATCAGGACAAACTTTTCGCAATAGCAGGAATCCAGCAACTTGCGCCGAGGCCTAACTACCCGCCGTCTCAAGCCCGATCTTCCGCGGTGCGGGCCAAGCTCGCCCGCCCGGCCCGTCGTTAGCCCCCCTCTCGAGTTCCGGCCGCTTCCCCATCGGGGTGCTCCGCGGGATCTCCGCGAACCCTGCGCCGGCTCGATGGAGGACTTCTCTATTTTCGGGACGAGAACCTCGTCACGAACCGGCCGGCCCGGCCCGGAAACGGCTGGCACCTAATCCTGGCTGGAACCAATTTGGGGTGGGCCCGGAGAGGAGCACAACCACCCGCGCCTGGCGGCCTGAGAGCCTGGGCGGTGAGGATAGTTCTGCCCCCCGGCGGGACTTCAGCGTTTGTGGCGGCGCGATCCCGAGCCTCACGGCTACGCTCTTCTACATATCTTGGGTCAGAGGGTGGGGGATCGCCCAGAGGGCGGGCTTTGAACAGCCTGCGGTTTTAACCGGTTTAACCGCAGGTTCGGAGGTCTCCGAGGTCCCCAAACCCCGGAGGGGCATAGCCGGAACCAAATAGGGTGCTCTTGCTTGGGGACACGGGTTAGGGGCAGAAACTATTTGGGGCGGAGTGCATCAAGATGCTGCTTCAGGCGCGCTTCTACTGCCCCCTTCCCGCCAATGGTGTTGTCGTAAATTAGCGTGCGGAACCCAGAAATATCAAATGGAAGGCGCTCGCGCCGCCTATCACTCAATAAGATAGTGGGCTTACCAATCGCATGCGCAAATCCGACCTCATAGAATACATTGGCGTTGTCTGGTGTAACGTCGGCGATGATTAGAGCGGCTGAGCGTATGGATCGCGTAACGTCTTCCATGATCTGCCCTGACGTGTAGAAATCGTCTCCCCGTACGACCCTATACCCTATGACTCGCAAACAGGGCGAATAACATCTCGGTAGAGCGCGTCGAATTCATCGGTGAACTGCATTACTGCAAAGCAGGCAGGCGCCTCTCCTGTAACCACTACGTTCCGGATAGAAGATTCCGAATTGCCCTGCAGAAGCACTCCGATCTGGCCCCTCTTTAAGATACGCGCGGTCTCTACTACCTTGACCCCTTTGCGAATACAACTCTATGTTCGACCCTCGGGCTGTGACTTTCATTTGGAGCCATTGATCGACGGGTAGGGTTGAGCCTTGGCCACTGCCGCCAGCCGGCTCCCACGCACCATTCTTAAAGACGGCAAAGCCGTAGGGAGCTCCCAGCACGTTGAGCCCAGCCGACAGATCTGCGTTACTCGCATCACCGGTCGTGGATTCCGTTGCATTCGCTGCTCCGACTTCAGCAGGCAGCAACAGTTGCACGCGAGAATCTTTCTCGCCAAGCTTCGCCTCCCAGGTAATGGTTCCCTGATCAAACTCCGTACTGGAACGGACGACTGCGTGCGGCGGTTGTACCGGAGATCCA
>DASWQX010000377.1:0-2229 GCA_036403495.1 Thermoanaerobaculia bacterium | reverse complement strand
GGCGGGGTGGACGTGGGCGAGGAGGCGCGCCAGGGCCCAGGAAGGGTCGTCGGCGATCAGCAGGTCCCGCCCCAGGGACGGGGCATCCGCCAGGGACGTCCCGACGAGCAGAGCGCCCGCGGCGCTCGCCGCCGCTTGGCCACGGTAGCGGGGGTCCTTCAGGAACGAGAGGTCGCGGGGACCCGCGGCTTCCAGGGAGCGGATCGACTCGACGGCACGCTCCGGGTCCCCCTCGACCCGGCCGCCGACCAGCTCGGCGAGCTCGGCGAGGCGATAGGCCACGCCGCTACTTGCCCTGGGCGGCGGTGTCCAACCGCTGAATGACGACGCCGGTGATGTCGATCGCGTCGTCGGCGTAGATCAGGCCGCTCTCGAACTTGCGGAAGATCATCGTGTAGCCGAGCTCCTTGCCGACCTGGTTGATCACCGGCATTACGCGCTCGTCGATCTGGGCCAGCATGTCGTCGCGCTTCTTGTTGAGCTCGCGGGTAGCGTCGTCCTGCGCCCGCTTGAGGCCGATCTCCTTCTCCTCGTACTGCTTGGAGAGGTCGGCGAGCTTGTCCTGGGCGAGCGAGAGGCGGCCGTCGTTCATCTTGGCCTGCAGGTCCTTGAGCTCCTGGGCCTTGGCCACGAGCTCCTTCTCCCGCTGGTCCTGGAGCTTCTTGAGGTCGGCCACCGCCTTCTTGCCGGCCACCGACGAGAGCAGGATCTTCTCGGTGTCGATGACGGCGATCCGGATGGTGCCGGCGGGCGCCGGCGCGGGAGCCGCCGCCTGGGCGACCGCGGGAGCCGCCGTCCCGAGCGCGAGCCCGAGGAGACCGGCGGCGGCGATCCGGGACAGTGAATGATTGAAAAACGACATGGTCTCTTCTCCTTCGTTGCTTGGAAGCTGGTGCCGCTAGAAGCTGGTACCGATGCTGAATTGGAAGCTCTCGAAGCTGTCCTGGGGTTGAGGATTGAGGTTCTTGGCGTAGATGAACCGGAGCGGCGCGCCGAACACCGGCAGGAAGACCCGCAGCTCGACGCCCGCGGTCCTGCGCAGGTTGGTCAGGCTGAAGTTCTGCCCGTCGCCGAAGACGTTCCCGGCGTCGGTGAACAGCAGCACCCGGAAGGGGCCGCCCAGGACGAAATGGTACTCCAGGTTGAACTGGGCGTAACTGTCGCCGCCGAGGATGACCTCGTTGGCGTCGCGCAGCGGCTGACCGTTCTTGTCACGCAGGAAGATCGAGCGGTAGCGATGGCCGCGGATGCTGTTCTCTCCGCCCAGGAAGAAGCGTTCGAGGACGTTGATCGGCTGGTTGCCGAACGGATGGATCAGACCCCCCTCGGCGTTGAACGCGATCACCATCTTGGTCGGATAGTTGCTCACCGGCTGGAAGATGCTGTAGCCGATCTCCGGGCGCAGGAAGTAGTTGTCGCCTCCCAGCGGACCGCCCGCGTACTCGACGGCGAGCGAGATCTTCTGGCCGCGCGTCGGCTCGAAGGGGTTGTCCCGGCTGTCGAAGAGATAGGCCGGCCGCAGCGACGAGTTGTGGATCCGGTACGGCGTCGTGACGGTGCTTCCAGGCTGCGGCTGACCCGCCGGCGGCGGCGTCTCCCCGGGGACCAGCGCCGGCACGATGATCTGGGTCTGGTCGTTGTATTTCGACAGGTTGTAGCTGATGCTCGCCGACTGGAACAGCTTGAAGTTCCGGCCGTAGGTGAACACCGCGCCGCGGCTGTCGCGGATGTAGCGGTCCTGGTCCGAGAACAGGCTGTAGTCGTAGTTCTCCTGGTAGGCCCGGATGCCGAGGCTCTGCGGCTTGTCGAGGAACCAGGGGATCGAATAGGAGAGATCGTAGTACTTGCGCAAACTTCCGCTCTGGACCGAGACGCCGACCTGCTCGCCGCGGCCGAGGAAGTTCTTGGTGCTGATGCCGAACTGGCCGAAGAAGCCGTCGAGCTGGCTCCAGCCGCCGCCGAACTGCAGCTCGGTGCGGTCCGATTCCTCCCCCTTGAAGAGCAGGTTGACCTTCTTCTTCTCGGAGTCGGTGTCGATGTCGACCGGGTTCTCCTCGCTGAGCTTGAAGTAGCCGAGCTGGTTGACCTTGGTGACGCTGTTGCGGATCGCCGTGACATTGACCAGGCCCCCCTCGTAGACCCGCAGCTCGCGGCGCAGCACCTTGTCCTTGGTGCGCTCGTTGCCCTGGAACTCGATGCGGCCGACCTTGAACTGCTCCCCCTCGGTGA
>DASWQX010000376.1:0-4927 GCA_036403495.1 Thermoanaerobaculia bacterium | reverse complement strand
CCCTGGGCGCCGCGGCCGCGGGCCGGGCGGCCGGCCGCGTGCTGCGCGGTCCCGTGTTCTGGATCGCCGTGATCGTTCTCGCCCTTCTCGTCTACTGGATGACGCACCGATAGCCCCGCCGTCCGAAAAAAGGAGAGTTGTCGATGATCCCCGCATCGTTCGATTACCACTCACCGCAGACTCTGGACGAGGCCTTGGCGCTCCTCCAGGGTCACCCTGACGACGCCAAGGTCCTCTCCGGCGGGATGAGCCTGCTGCCGCTGCTCAAGCTCCGGCTGGGCTCGGCCGGCCATCTGGTGGACATCGGCCGCATCCCCGGCCTGGAGTACATCAAGGAAGAGGGGGGCTTCCTGAAGATCGGCGGCCGCACCCGCGAGTCGGTGCTGGAGCACTCCCAATTGATTCAGACCAGATATCCACTGCTGGCGGAGACCGCGGCGGTGATCGCCGACCCCCTGGTGCGCAACCTGGCGACCGTCGGCGGCAATCTGGCGCACGGCGATCCGGCCAACGATCATCCGGCCACCATGCTGGCCCTGCGCGCCGAAGTGGTGGCGACCGGCCCCAACGGCGCGCGGACGATCCCGATCGATCAGTTTTTCCTCGGCCTGTTCTACACGGCGCTGAGCGCCGACGAGATCCTGACCGAGATCCGCATTCCCGTGCCGCCGGCCCGCAGCGGCGGCTCGTACGTCAAGCTGGAGCGCAAGGTGGGGGACTTCGCCACCGCCGCCTCCGCCGTTCAATTGACACTGGGCGCCGGCGGCGAGGTGACGAGCGCCGGCATCGCGCTGACCAACGCCGGCCCGACGCCGCTGCGCGCCATCGACGCCGAGCAATACCTCACCGGCAAGCAGCCGACCGACGACGTGATCGCCGAAGCGGCTCAAGCGGCTTCGGCCGCCGCCACCCCCAGCGCCGACCGGCGCGGGGCGGTCGAATACAAGCGGCAGATGGCGCGCGTCCTCACCGGCCGCGCGATCCAGCGGGCCATCGCCTGGGCCAAGGAGCACTGAGCCATGTCGCAACATCAGATCCGAGTCAAGATCAACGGCACCGATCAGAAGGCGGAGGTCGAGTCGCGCCTCCTGCTCGTCCATCTCCTGCGCGAGACCCTGAGCATGACCGGCACCCACATCGGCTGCGACACCACCCACTGCGGCGCCTGCACCGTGCTGCTCGACGGCGTGCCGGTGAAGTCCTGCACCGTGCTCGCCGTGCAGGCCGACGGCCGCGAGGTAAAGACCGTTGAAGGGCTGGAGCAGGACGGCAAGCTGCATGCCATTCAGAACGGTTTCTGGCAGGAGCACGGCCTCCAGTGCGGCTTCTGTACGCCGGGCATGATGCTCACCAGCGCCGCTCTGCTGGCGGGCAATCCCGATCCCAGTGAAGCCGAGATCCGCCAGGCGATTTCCGGCAACCTCTGCCGGTGCACCGGCTACGTCAACATCATCAAGTCCGTGCAACACGCGGCGGCCGCGCTTCGGCAACCCGCCGAACCTGCCGAAGTCCTGGCCGCGAAATAAAGGGGGCATCCATGGCGACGACGACACTGCGAACCAGTCCGGAAGTCTGCGGCATGGGCCACTCGATGAAGCGCAAGGAGGACCCGCGCTTCATCCGCGGCCAGGGCCATTACGTCGACGACATCAAGCTCCCCGGGATGCTCCACATGGACATCGTGCGGAGCCCCTACGCGCACGCCAAAATCCTTGCCATCCACACCGAGAAGGCGCTCGCCATCCCCGGCGTGCTGGCGGTGATCACCGGCGAGACCCTGAAGAGCTACGGCCTGCACTGGATGCCGACCCTGATGTCCGACACCCAGATGGTGCTGCCGGTGGAAAAAGTGATGTATCAGGCGCAGGAGGTGGCGGCGGTGATCGCCACCGACCGCTACATCGCGGCCGACGGCGTCGACGCGGTCGAGGTCGACTACGAGCCGCTGCCGGTGGTGGTCGATCCCCGCAAGGCCCTGGAGCCGGGCGCGCCGGTGCTGCGTACCGACAAGGAGGGCAAGACCGACAATCACATCTGGCACTGGGAGACCGGCGACCGCGCCGCGACCGAAAAGGCTTTCGCCGAGGCCGACGTGACGGTCAAGCAGGACATCTACATCCCGCGCATCCACGTCGCCTCGATCGAGACCTGCGGCTGCGTGGCCGACTTCAACAAGACGGACACCCATTTGACCGTCTACATGACCACCCAGGCGCCGCACGCCATCCGCACCGTCATCGCGCTGGTGGCCGGCCACGTAGGGCTTTCGGAAGAGAAGATCCGCGTCATCTCGCCCGACCTCGGCGGCGGCTTCGGCGGCAAGGTGCCGGTCTATCCCGGCTACGTGATCGCCATCGCCGCGTCTGTAGTGATCGGCAAGCCGATCAAGTGGGTCGAGGACCGGATGGAGAACCTGCAGGCCGACTCCTTCGCCCGCGACTACCACATGACCGCCGAGCTCGCCGCCAAGCAGGACGGCACGATGACGGCGCTCCGCATCACCACCCTCGCCGATCACGGCTACGCCGACGCGGCGGCCAATCCATCGAAGTTCCCGGCCGGCCTGTTTTCGATCTGCACCGGCTCCTACGACATCAAGACGGCTTTCACCGAGATGGACGCCGCCTACACCAACAAGCCGCCGGGGGGCGTCGCCTACCGCTGCTCCTTCCGCGTCACCGAGGCCGTGCACGCGATCGAACGGGTGACCGACGTGCTGGCCCAGAAGCTGGAGATGGACCCGGCCGAATTGCGCTTCAAGAACTTCATTCAGGCCGACAAGTTCCCCTACAAGTCGGCGCTCGGCTGGGAGTACGACAGCGGTAACTACAAGGACTGCCTCCAGAAGGCCCTGGACAAGATCGGTTACGCCGACCTCCGGAAAGAGCAGGCGGAGAAGCGCGCGAAGGGCGAGTTCATGGGGATCGGCATCTGCTCGTTCACCGAGATCGTGGGCGCCGGGCCGTCGAAGGACTTCGACATCCTGGGGATCAAGATGTTCGACTCGGCCGAGATCCGCATCCATCCCACCGGCAAGGCGATCGCCCGCTTCGGCACCAAGTCGCAGGGGCAGGGGCACGAGACGACCTACGCCCAGATCGTCGCCGAGGAGTTAGGCATCCCGGCGGCGCACATCCAGGTCGAGGAGGGAGACACCGACACCGCCCCCTACGGCCTCGGCACCTACGCCAGCCGCTCGACGCCGACCGCCGGCGCCGCCGCGGCGGTGGCGGCGCGGAAGATCCGCGACAAGGCGAAGAAGATCGCCGCCTACCTGCTGGAGGTCGCCGAGGAGGACCTCGAATGGGAGGTCGGCAAGTTCTCGGTCAAGGGGGCACCGCAGAAGTCGAAGACCATCCAGGAGCTCGCCTTCGCTGCCTACACCAACCATCCGCCGGGGATGGAGGCGGGGCTCGAGGCGGTCGACTACTACGATCCGCCAAACCTCACCTTCCCCTTCGGCAGCTACATCTGCGTCGTCGACATCGACCGCGGCACCGGCCAGGTCCACGTCCGCCGCTTCCTGGCGATCGATGACTGCGGCAACATCATCAACCCGATGATCGTCGACGGCCAGATCCACGGGGGCTTAAGCATGGGGCTGGCCCCCGCCCTCTTCGAGGAGATCAGCTACGACGAGAACGGCAACATCTCGGGCGGCAGCTTCATGGACTACCTCGTACCGACCGCCATGGAGACGCCGAATTGGGAGACCGACAAGACGATCACCCCCTGCCCGCACCATCCGCTGGGCGCCAAGGGAGTCGGCGAGTCGGCCACCGTCGGCGCCCCGCCCGCGATCGTCAACGCCGTGGTCGACGCGCTGGCGCATCTCGGGGTGACTCACATGGAGATCCCGATGACGCCCGAGCGGGTATGGAACGTCCTGAAGGAGAAGGGGGCGGCGCTGTAGGCTGCAGGCAGACCCTCTGCGGAGGCGCCTCGATGGGCGTCTCCGCAGGTCGGGTCTGCGTCTGCGCGCCTTGACAAGCGGACGGTGCAATAGTACTACCGGAGCCAGGAGGTACTACCAGATCCGCCATGTACTTCTCAACCCTCACCCGTAAAGGCCAGGTCACCATTCCCAAGACCCTGCGCGATCAATTGGGTCTGCGCCTCGGAGACCGGATCTCCTTCCATCTGCGAGGAGAAGAGATCGTCTTGAAGCCGGTTCATCGCACCATCCTCGATATCGAGGGCTCCGTGCAGCCGAAAAACAGGCCCGAGGACTTCAGTGGCATCCGTCGCCAGGTTGCGGCGGTGCGGGCTCGCGCGCGGACCGAGAAGCTCAATGAGTAGGGTGTTTGTAGACACCAACGTCTTCCTGCGCTTCCTCACCCGCGACGATCCCGCCAATGCCGACCGAGCGCAATGTCGATTTCATTGACGCCTACCACGCCGTCTTCCTCGGACGGCGTCGCGACATCTCCCTCGCGACCTTCGATCGCAAACATTTCCGGCGATTTCCAGATCTTCATCTGATCGATTTTTGATCCGCGTTTAACGTCGCAGGATGCCTATGACAGCTCGACCCGCTGGAGTAGGATGCGGTCTGAACCTCGAGGAGGGGTCCCATGGAGAGCGCCCTCGCGCTGCACCGGCTGCACTTCGCCTTCACCATCACCTACCACTATCTCTTCCCGCAGTTGACGATGGGGCTGGCCCCGCTGATCGTCATCTTCAAGACGCTCGCTCTCTGGAAGCACGACGAGCGCTATAACCGGGCCTCTCGCTTCTGGGCCAAGATCTTCGCGATCAACTTCTTTTTCGGCGTCATCACCGGCATCCCCATGGAGTTCCAGTTCGGCACGAACTGGGCCTCGTTCTCGAAGTACGCGGGCGGCATCGTGGGCCAGACCCTGGCCATGGAGGGAATGTTCTCCTTCCTGCTCGAAAGCGCGTTCGTCGGCGCTCTGGTGTTCGGAGA
>DASWQX010000375.1:0-6723 GCA_036403495.1 Thermoanaerobaculia bacterium | reverse complement strand
CTCCTTGGGAGACCCCTCTCCCTAGCGGGAATACCTCCCGTACGGTAGTGGATCAGTTTGAGTAACAGGCCGTAAGTCGTTGATGCTTCTTGACTTATCCATCTAAAAGTGGTGTATCCTTCCGCTCGGACGGGGGGCGGGTCGTCCTCTCCCCATCTCACAAGCAAGCGGCCCGGCCCGGAGCTGTGACCCTCCGAACCGGACCTGACCCGAGCAAAGGGAGGCCCTATGCCCGAGCTAACCGCAGAGTCTAGCAGTCCGCCCGCCGCACCCGTCGCCATCGATCCCGCCGCCTGGGAGGACTTCCCGGTCTTCCGGGAACCTTCCTCATGTACATCTCGGAACCGTCCTTCAATGCCGCCCTGCGGACGGCGGCGGAGCACTTCTTCGGCATGCTCTTGGAAACGTACCAGCGCTGGCCCGCATGGCAAGAGACCAGCACCCGGACGGAGATCCGGGCCGCCCTCGGGGACCTGCGCCACCTTCAGGGCTTTCTCGCCAGCATTGGACAGGAACGGCGCCTGTCCTCCCTCGACGCCGGAGACCGCCGGCTGTCGAAGCACGCCTCCCAGGTGGCCCGACTCCTCAAGCAGGTAGGGGACACGATGGACCGCAAGCTCGCGAAGGGGGTGGCGTGATGGGATGGGACTCGAAAGCTTCCTACCCGCCGCACGCCGTCCTGAAGGTTCCCGTCCGGGCGACCGACGCCCAGAAGTGGGCGTGGGAAGCAGCGGCGAAGAAGCACGGCATGGCGTCTCCGGGCGCCTTCCTTGCGTGGGCCGGAGACCTCTACCTCGCCCTCCAACGGGCGTACCACGACACCATAGAGGAGCGGGAAGACTCCCTCCTCGGGATCGCGGGCGGCGACCGCCGGAGGGAGGAGCGGGAGCGCAAGGAGCGCGAGGAGGGGGAACGGTGAAGCTCAAAACGGCGAGCTTCACCATTCGGGCGACGATGGCGCAGTCCGCCCGGTGGAAGCTCGCGACGGACGCGGAAGGCTTCCGCTCGGTCGGCGGGTGGCTCGCCGACGCCGCCGACGCCTATCTGAAGGTGCGGGCGAAGGCGGGGCTTCCCCTCCCCCTCGCATGGCGGCATGGACGCTTCCACGTGCGGCTGGAGGACGGCGCGGAGCCCGAGATGCGGGGATGGGTGTCCCCTCCCTTCGCGCTCTTCCACGGCTCGCCGGACGGACCGATCCCGCACGGCTCGACACACTGCTACTCCCTGGTCTACGTACCGGGCCGGCGGATCGTGGCGACGTTCAGCTACGCGCAGCACTGCCGGGCGCTGGCGGCGGAGTTGGCGGGCGTTTGGGCGCGAAGTGGCGGAGAGGACAGGGACATACGGGCGGGGCCGCTGATAGAGCGCCACGTCACAGAGGCGACGTAGAACGCAGAGGGGCCGATTCTGTGAGGGACCGGCCGTAGCATAAATCAGCATGCCGCACCGCGGCTTGACAGGATGGTGTAAAATTGCGGCTTGCCAAGGAACGAAGGCAAGCCGCAATTTAGAGCCTCTCCCTTGACAGACTCCCCCTAAGAAGTGAAAATAACCTCTACGGGACAAACAACGCACCACTGTACCAGCCCTCGGTACGGGGGTTGCATTGGTGTCTCGAAACAGGGAGCAGCCTACACCTTACGAGAGGGGGCGTGGGGCTTCTACTCCCGAAAGGTGCCAAAATGACACACTACCCGTTACTGTTCGCTCGGCGCGAGAAAGTGGAGGGGAACGGCTTCATCGCGAGAGTCGCTGTTTCTGGCCGCGTCCTACTAACCGGCGAGGAGGATGGTGAATTCTGGGTCGAAGGAGTAAACCCCGGAGGCATGGCCGCTAACGGAAAAAGCGCAAACGAGGCGCTCGCTCAGTTCTGCCAGGATTTCCTGGCCATCCTGTTCGATATCGCCAGCGATGCAAAGGACTTCGAGGGCTTCCGAGAGCAGGTCAAGAAGTTCTTCGAGGACACCAGCGCGCCCGCCTTGCAAGAATGGGAGGAGGCCGTTCAGCAAGTCAGAGCGGGCGAAGTGAACGCCGAGTGGCTAACAAAGCGCCCCGCGGAAACGAAGCTCGGGGTCGAGGTGACTCTGTTAGTCCAGCCGGCGGCCACCAACAACGACCTCGGGGAGATGGCGCTCGCAGCCTAGAAACGGATGGGATCGACCGGGCTCGTATCTCTCAAGGAAATCAAGAAAATGCTCGACGACTGCGCTCCCGGCGCAGTCGTCGAGTTTAAGCCTCATAAGACATGGGTACATTGGAATGGTAGAACCTGGTGGAACCTACCTCTCGGCAAACACGGCGCCCGGCAGAACCCCGAAATCGAGATAGGCCATGTAAAGAAAATGGCTCGCTTTTTCGAGATTCTCGATTGCGCCAAGAAGAGCTTAAGCTTGCAGTAAGCTTCGACACCCATCCGGCGACGCTCTCCCCCTTAACCTCCCCTTGCTCCTGCGGTACGCAGATTCTTTGCCCCACCGCTTCCGTGCCGCGTTGCGGGCGATCTCCTGGCGCTGCTCAGGTGTCAGGTTCGCGGCCCGGGCCTTCCCGCCCTTCGATCCGCCAAGCTTACCCAGCGCAACAGCCGGGTTGGCTCCCGTTCGTCGGGAGCGGCTGAAGCGTCCCTGTACTCCTTGGGAGACCCCCCTCCCTAGCGGGAATACCCCTCGTCCTTCTTGGGAGACCCCGGGTACTAGTGTAGTGGGTCAATCAGATGTGCCCTTAACCAGAGCTTTCCGGGCGCGTGTGACCTTCTCAAGGATGTCGCCTGCAGTCTTCGTCCAGATGAAGGGCTTGGGATACTCATTGTGACGAGCCAGATACTCATAGATCGCCTCGATCAGATCTCCGATGCTGCGAAAGACTCCCCGGCGCAACCGGTTTTCTGTCAGGTCACGGAAGAATCTCTCGACCATGTTGAGCCATGAGGCGCTGGTGGGAGTGAAGTGCATCTTGAACCGCGGATGGCGCTCCAGCCAAGCTTGGACCTTAGGATGCTTGTGAGTCGCATAGTTATCCGCGATCAAATGAATCTCCTGGCTCTTCGGGGTCTCTCTATCAATGAGTCCCAGGAACTTGATCCACTCCTGGTGGCGATGGCGCGGCATACAAGTCCCGATCACCTTCCCATCCAACGTATTGAGGGCGGTGAACAAAGTCGTCGTTCCATGGCGCTTGTAGTCGTGGGTCATCGTGCCGTAGCGGCCCGGCACGAGCCGCAAGCCCGGCTGGGTGCGGTCGAGCGCCTGGATCTGGCTCTTCTCATCAACAGAGAACACCAGCGCATGCTCTGGAGGGTTCAGGTAAAGCCCGATGACATCCTCCAACTTCTCTACGAACTTCGGATCTCGACTCAACTTGAAGGTTCGAGTCAGGTGAGGTTTCAGGCCATGACGCCTCCAGATACGACCGATCGTGCTCGGACTCAGTCCCATCACTTTGGCCAGACTACGGGTGCTCCAGTGAGTCCCCGCCACTGGCGTCTCTTGCGTCGTCTTGCGCACGACCTCTCCAATCGCTTCCTCGCCAATCGAAGGCAGCCGTCCGGCCCGCGGGGCATCCTTCAAGATGCCGGCTATCCTCTTTTCGGCAAAACGACGGCGCCAAACACCAACCGTCCGGCGCGTTACCCCAGAAATCTCAGCAATCTCTCGGTTCTGCTTGCCTTCAGCAGCCAACAGAACGATTCTCGCCCTCTCCACCACGCGCACGGCTATCCTCCGGCCACGCGCAAGCTTCTCAAGCTCGTCTCTCTCTTCAGCCGACAGGACTATCGAGGCTGCTACCTTCATCTTCCCTCCTGGAGGTATTCCACACCAGGAAAGGATAACAGAAGTTACCGAATATCGGACCCACTACACTAGCCTTCTCCGAACCGCAGCTCCGGATTTTGCCGCGCGCGCTGGAGATACCCGGCGATCTTTTCCAGCAGGCCCAGGGTGACCTCCTCCGCCTCGGCCGCCTGACGGAACAGCAGCAGCGCGGCGAGCGCCTCCTGATGGACGTCCCGCGATTCGAAGACCGGCACCATCTCCGCCGCGAGCCGCTTCAGCTCGCCCGTCTTCCCCTGTTGCAAATAGACCGTCGCGAGGTCGAGCGAAACCCGCGCCGCGTCGAAACCGATTCCACGCTCGACGAAGCCGTCGCGGGCCTCCCGTAACGCCGCCTGCGCGAGATCGAGGCGGCCGAGGTCGCGACAGATCCTCCCCTCCAGCCAGCGGAGACGGATGAGATGGGTCGGTTCTCCCAGGGTGGCGTATAGATCTTTGGTCTGCTCCAGGACGCTGAGCGCCTCTTCGGAGCGACCACTCTCGTTCAGAAAGCCGATCAGGTTGTGGTGAGCGGAAACGAGCAGCCGGGGCTCTTCCAGGGTGTCTACTTTCGCGAGTCCCTTGTGGATCAGTTGGATCGCCTTCCCAGGCCGGCCGCTGAGCCCGAAAGCAATTCCTTTCTTGATCAAGGCTTTGCCTTCCAGATGGCGATCTCGCGCGTGGCGATAGACGACTATCGCCTGATCGAGAAGCTCCGCCGCTTCTTCGAACCGCGCCTGCGAGGTGCGCAGGGATGCCAGGAAGCTGAGGATCTGAGCTCCCGTCAAAGCGTCCTCGCCGCCCCGCTTGTAGTGCTCTTCGGCAAGCAGCAAGGCCTCCTCAGCACTCCGGAGATCCGAGGAGATCCGGAGGGCGTTGCCGAGATACGCCCAGGCGAGCGCCCTCTCCTCCTCCACCAGCGCCTCGCCGTAATATCCGACGTCGAGCCAGTCGGCGATCTCCACCGCGAGCCGGGCCAGCTCCACTCCCCGGGCCGGATCGCGAAACCAGGCCTCGCGGCTCCGCCTCAGAAGGAGGTCGCAGAGCTTGAGGGCATGGAAGCGCACCTCCGTCCGGATCCGCTCCGAACGCTCCGCTCCGGGGGCCGCCGTCAGCTCCGCGAGCAGCCCCGCGGCGGCCTCGATCTCGCCGTGGATCGCCTCGATCCGGTCCCCCGCCCCGTCCAGCGCGGCCTGGAGCGCCGGCCCGTACTTCGTCTCAGGATCATCCGTGTCGCGTTCACTCATCCCTGGGCTCCTTCGAGGATTTCTCCGGACGCGCCGCGAGGTCCTTCCTCAACACGTCGAGCAGCCAGCGCTCGCGGTCGCGGATCTGGTCCCACCGGTAGGAGAGGCGGGTCAGCGCCTCCCTCACCCGCCGCTCCGCCTCCAGCTCGGAGACTCCATGGCGTTCGAGGAGGCTCGCGATCCGCGGCTGGAGGCCGTCGAGCAGGCGCCGGAGGTCGTCCCGTGTCGGTTCGCCGGAAGAAGACATTTGGATCGATACCCCGCACTCCGGCAGCTCGCCGGTTCCGAAGTGCGGAGATTCTCTCTCAAAGACTATGTTGCCGCAAGGGGCGAAATGGGGACAACCTCCAGCATCTTTTTCGGAGACCGCCTAACCGTTGGGGTCGATCGTGCCGTGGTTGTCGGTCGAGGGAGCGGCAGGAGCCACGGTCGCGCCATCAGGGTCGATGGTCCACCCATTCTTCGGATGCGGAACCTTCCCGAGAAGCCGCACGAAGAGGTCCCAGAGACCGCCGGAGGAAGGTATCGCCCATCCGGCACTGGGGACGGTGTCGAGGACCGGTCCCCGAGCGGCGGCGACGGCGGGGAGCAGAAGACCGAGGACGAGGACGGCGGCGAGGACGGACCGCAGCAGGCGATGGCGGGACATGGGAGGACCTTCCCGGGCAGGTCGCCGGCAGGGCCTCCAGCGGCCCGCCCCGCCTGCCCTCAAGAAGGCATAGTGTGCGCCTCTCAGTGCACCTCGCCCATCAGCCGCTTGAGCGGCTTGATCAGGACGACGGCGATCAGCGTGAAGACCATGCAGACGCCGGCGACGGCACCGAAGATCTGGGCGAGCGGGAACTTCTCGAAGACCCCCGCCACCTGGCCGCCGATGAAGTTGCCCTCGGCGGTGGCGAGGAACCAGATGCCGAGCATCTGGCTGACCACCTTCGCCGGCGCCAGCTTGGTCATCGCCGAGAGCCCGACCGGGCTCAGGCAGAGCTCGCCGATGGTGTGCATCAGGTAGACGGTGATCAGCCACAGGGGGGTGACCCGGCCTCCCGCCGGCCCCGACGACAGCGCCGCCCCCACCATCACCATGAAGCCAAGGCCGGCGAAGAACAGGCCGTAGGCGAACTTGGACGGGCTGGTGGGCTCGCGCCGCCGCCGGCCGAGGGCGAGCCAGAGCCAAGCGAAGACGGGCGCCAGCATCCAGATGAAAGCCGAGTTCACCGATTGCAGCCAACTGGCGGGAAACTGGAAACCCAGGATCGAGTTGCGCGTGAAACGCTCGGCGAACAGGTTGAGCGTCGATCCCCCCTGCTCGAAGGCGGACCAGAACAGGCAGGCGAAGATGAAGAACGCCAGGACCGCCAGGAGATGCTTGCGCTCCTCGGGCTTCCACGGCAGGCTGAACAGGTAGGCGAAGTAGACGACCGGGATGATCAGCAGCGCGAAGCCGACATAGCGGGTGACGCCCGAGATCGACAGCTTCAGCAGGAAACCGACGGCGATGAGGGCCGCGAGGACCACGGCGCAGATCAGCAGGTTGCGCCGGTCCCTGGCGCGGGCCGCCGGATCGGCGACCGCCGGCCGCAGGCCCACGGTGCCGAGGCGGCGGCCGCCGAGGACGTACTGGACGAGGCCGAGCAGCATGCCCACCGCCGCCGCGCCGAACCCCCAGTGCC
>DASWQX010000374.1:0-3145 GCA_036403495.1 Thermoanaerobaculia bacterium | reverse complement strand
CAGACCCGCGGGAAGGTGGGATCGACGGCGGCTGCTTTGCGGTACCACTCCTGCGCCCCTTTCTCGTCGCCGCGCAGCGACTGCACCATCCCCAGGTTGCTCATCGCCTCGACGAAGCCGGGCGAGATAGCCAGCCCCCGGCGGTAGTCCTTCTCCGCGCCGTCGAGGTCGTTGGCGAGCAGGTCGATGGTGCCGAGCATGCCGTAGACCCGGAACTGGCCGGGATCGAGGGCGAGCGAGCGCAGGTACTCGGTTCTCGCGCCGGGGAGGTTTCCCTCCTTGAGAAGGGTGAGGGCGAGGACGTTCTGCGCCGAGAGGTTCCTGGGAGTCACCACCATCACCTCGCGCAGCAGCTTCTCCGCCTCCGTCCATTTCTCCCGCTGCGCGAAGTGGCGAGCGTCCTCCAGCTTGTTGTAGATGCCGATGCCGTCCTTGGGGTCCATGCCGGCCACGGCGTCCCGCTGGGCGCGCGGGGCAAGATAGCCGAGCGACTGCAAGGCCTCCTCGGTCTCCTGGTCCATCGCGGCGGCCCGCGGCTTGAGGGCGCGGCGCTGGCTGTCGGCGAGGATCGCGCTCAGCTCGCGGTCGAGGATCGCGCCCCGCCGCGCTTCCTGCGGATAGAGGTTCTTCACCTCGGCCGGATCGCGCTTCAGGTCGTAGACCTCCGCCTTGGGCGCCCGGATCCATTTGAAGCCGCCGTGCCGCACGCCGTA
The DNA here is from genome assembly GCA_036403495.1 of Thermoanaerobaculia bacterium. Classification (GTDB taxonomy): domain Bacteria; phylum Acidobacteriota; class Thermoanaerobaculia; order Multivoradales; family UBA5704; genus DATARR01. The sequence goes on along the minus strand of DASWQX010000374.1, from coordinate 2,432 downwards.
GAGCGGCGCCATGCCGAAGCCGACCTCGGAGAGCAGCGACTCCGAGTACTGCGCGAGATCCGGGGGCTCGACGTCCCCGCGGAAGGCCGGCCCCAGATCCATTCCTTGAGTCTCCTGGCCGCCGGGCAGGTGCAGCAGGCCGAGCACCGTCGGCACGATGTCCACCGAGCGCACCGGACCCGTGTAGACCTTCCCCTTCGGTAGCTGGCCGGGGACACGGAAGAAGAGCGGCACATGGACGGTGGCGTCGTAGATGAACACCGCGTGCGTCTTCTCCCCGTGCTCGCCCAGGCTCTCGCCATGGTCGGCGGTGAGCACGACCACCGTGTCGTCGAGGATTCCCTGCCGCTCGAGCTCGGCGAGGATCTTCCCCACCCCGCGGTCGGCGACGGTGACCTCCCCGTCGTAGGGGGTCGGCGCCAGGGCGAGCTCGGCCGGCGGCGCCGAGTAGGGCTGGTGCGCATCGAAGAAGTGGACCCAGAGGAAGAAGGGCTTGCGCACCTTCTCCCGCTGCCAGGAGTGGAGCCATTTCACCGCCCGTACAGCGGTCTTGGGCCCCGGCCGGCTGCGGATCATGAACAGCTTGGGATCGTCCTCGCTCCAGAGGTCGTCGTCGTAGCCGTCGAACCCCTGGCTGAGGTTGTAGCGCCGGTTGAGCACCAGCGCCGAGACGATCGCCTGGGTGCGGTAGCCCACCCGCTTCAGCCGCTCGGCGAGGGTGACGGCGTCGTCCCCCAGGGCGTAGGAGCCGTTGTCGCGCACGCCGTGCGCGGGCGGCAGCAGGCCGGTGAAGATCGAGGAGTGGGAGGGCATGGTGATCGGCGCCGCCGAGATCGCGTCCGCGCAGCGCACCCCCTCCGCCGCCAGCCGGTCCAGGTTGGGCGTGCGCGCCAGCTTGTAGCCGTAGGAGCCGACGTGGTCCGCCCGCAGGGTGTCGATGGTGATCACCAGCACGTTGGGCTGCGCGGCCCGGCGCGAGCAGCCGGTGAGGAGGAGCAGGAGGCCGAGCGCGGCGGCCCCGAACGCGGCGCGCGGCCGGTGAGATCGAAAGAGAGACGTCATGGCGGGCGCATTCTAGCGGGTTCCCCCTCCCAGGGACGGCAGATCCGTGGTATAAGGCCTCGGTCCATCATTTACATTTTGTTTTCATTCCGATGTCAAGGCTCGATAGGGAGGCTCTAAGCGTGAGACGGATTCTGGCCTGCACTCTGTTCGCCCTGTTCACCGCACAGCTCGTGTCCGCCGAGGTCACGCTGACCGAGCGCAAGACGCTCCATCAGCAGATCGCCCAAACCGGGAAGGACAAGCCCGTGCATAGCCGGCCGGACGGCACCCGGGCCACCGGCTCGCAGACGCTGATCGATGCCTCCGGCCTCAAGTACTTCATCAACACGAACATCACCTTCACGTCCGACGCCAGCGAAGACTCCGGCGCGATGACGGAGGCAAGCTACACGGCGGCGGTCGCCGCGACGACGCTCAACGGCGGCACGACCAGCTCGACCCTCAACGACGCCTTCGACGGCTATAACGCGATCTGCGTCTCCGCGACCGGCACCGGGCCGTGCCCGTCGAAGGGCGGCGGCGGCGGAAAAGGCCTCGGCGCCACGACCGCGCTCCCGACGAAGGGTGCCGCCGCCACCTATATCCCCTACAACCTGAACGGCCCGGCGACGACCGAGTGCGGGGGCCGCCAGGTGGTGACCCCGGTGCAGACGATGAACCTCGGGACCTCCACGATCGAGGTGTCCCGCAAGATCTTCGTGCCCAGCAACGACAGCTTCGGCCGCTGGCTGAACATCGTGAAGAACACCGGCGCGGCGCCGGTCACCTTCAACCTGATCACCGCGAACAACCTGGGCTCGGACGACAACACAGAGATCGTCACCAGCTCGAACGGCAACAACACCGCCGAAATCACCGACACCTGGATCACCTCGTTCCAGAGCTACTCCGGCACCACGTCCTCCGACGTGCGGCTCGGCCACGTCCTCCAGGGTCCGGGCGCCTCCAACCCGGTGACGTTCATCTTCTTCGCCGACGGCAATGAAAGTCCCTACTGGACCTACAACATCACCCTGGCTCCCGGCGAGACGCGGATCATCGCCAACTTCGTGGTCGGCCAGCCGAGCAAGGCGGCGGCGGCCACCAAGTCGGCGCAGCTCGTCGGCCTGCCGGCAAACGCCGTGCAGTGCCTGACCCCGGCCGAGCGGAACGCGATCACCAACTTCGGTCCCGTCGCCCCGCCGGTTCCGACCTTGGGCCAGACGGGCCTCGTGGCTCTCGGGATCCTGCTCGCCGGCTTCGCCGTGCTGGTTCTGCGGCGACGCTCGGCCGTCGCGTAGGCGACCTCATTCCCTAGCCCCTTCTCCGAAAGGAGAAGGGGGACCACTTCGACGCTCCCCAGTCAGGCCCTCCCTCTCCTTCAGGAG
>DASWQX010000373.1:0-2509 GCA_036403495.1 Thermoanaerobaculia bacterium | reverse complement strand
GAGGTCGCAGGCCACGGAACTACCGACAAGGATCCCCATGAAACTCCCGAAGATCGCCTTCGCGGTCCTGCTCCTCCTGCCCTCCGCCGCCTTCCCCGCGGACGCTCCGTTCGACCTCGTCCTCGCCAACGGCCGCATCGTCGACGGCACCGGCTCCCCCTGGTACTCGGGGGACGTCGGCATTCGCGGCGGGCGGATCACGGCGATCGGCAATCTGGCGCAAGCGCCGGCGAAGCGGCGGATCGACGTCGCCGGCAAGGTCGTGGCCCCCGGGTTCATCGACATGCTCGGGCAGTCCGAGCTGACGATCCTGGTCGAGCCGCGCCTCCCCTCGAAGATCTATCAGGGGATCACCACCGAGATCACCGGCGAGGGGGGATCGATCGCGCCGCTCACCGACGCCATCGTCGCCGACGACAAGGTCGGCTACGACCACTTGGGGATCAAGCCGGACTGGCGGAGCCTGGCCGACTACTTCCAGCGGCTTGAAAAGCAGGGGATGGGGATCAATCTCGCGACCTACGTCGGCGCCACCCAGGTGCGGCGGGTCGTGGTCGGCGAGGCTGACCGCCCGGCGACGCCGGCCGAGATGGAGCGCATGAAGGGGCTGGTCCGCGAGGCCATGGAGCAGGGGGCGGTGGGGGTCTCCACCTCGCTCCAGTACGCGCCGGCTCCCTACGCCTCCACCGAGGAGCTGATCGCCCTGGCCGCCGAGAGCGCGCGCCACGGCGGCCTCTACGCTACCCACATGCGTAGCGAGAGCGAGGCCGAGATGGCGGCGATCGACGAGGCCATCCGCATCGCCCGCGAGGCCCACACCGCGGTCGAGATCTGGCACCTGAAGGCCGCCGGCAAGCGGAACTGGGGACGCATGGCGGAAGTCGTGGCGAAGATCGACGCGGCGCGCCAGGCGGGCGTGGACATCACCGCCGACACCTACGCCTACCCGGCCTGGTTCAACTCCTTCTCGGCCTTCATTCCCCCCTGGGCGCATGACGGCGGCGACGACAAGATGATCGCGCGCCTCAAGGACCCGGCGACCCGCGCGCGCATCCGCAAGGAACTGGAAGACCCGACGCCGGTCGCCTGGGACAACGAGTGGCAGGAGGTCCCGGGACCCGAGGGCATCCTGCTCTCCGTCTTCCAGAACCCCGCGCTCGTGCCGCTCCAAGGGAAGACCCTCGCCGAAGTGGCGAAGCTGCGCGGCAAGGACGCCATCGACACCCTCTTTGACCTTCTGATCGAGGACCACGGCTACACCGAGGTCGCCGTCTTCGGTATGTCCGAGCCGGACGTCCTGCTCGCCCTGAAGCAACCATGGGTCTCGATCTGCAACGACTCGCAGGGAACCGCGACCGAGGGCCTCCTCGGCAAGGAGCACCCCCATCCGCGCGCCTACGGCACCTTCCCGCGCATCCTGAGGAAGTACGTCCGCGAGGACCACCAGCTCACCCTCCCCGACGCCATCCGCAAGTTCTCGGCCCTCCCGGCCCAGCGCATGCACCTCGCCGACCGCGGCGTCCTCAAACAGGGGATGTGGGCCGACGTCGTCGTCTTCAATCCCGACACCATCAAGGACCTCGCTACCTTCGAGAGCCCCAACCAGCTCTCCCAGGGGATGGACTACGTCCTGGTCAACGGCGTGCCGGTGATCGACGGTGGGAAGATGACAGGAGCGCTGCCAGGGAAGGTGCTGCGGGGGGCGGGGTACCGCGCGTCAACGCCCAAGTGAGGAGTAAGATAGCTCTATGGCAAGACCCGCTGAACAGGTGTTGAAGGAAGCTCTCCAGCTACCGGAAGATGAGAGGGCAGGCTTGGTCTGTGACCTCCTGGATAGCTTCGGTACCCCTCCTCATACCGGAAGAACCGAGCGGGAATGGATTTCGGAAGTCGAGCGGAGAGCGCGTGCCGCTATGGCTGGCGAGCCGGGTCTGTCCTGGGAGGAGGTGCGCTCAGGGATCGAGCGGCGCCTCGCTGGTGATTGAAGCCCGTCCGGCTGGCTCCCGAAGCTGCCCGAGAGCTGAACGAGGCCGCGGTTTGGTATGAATCCCGGCAATCAGGTCTGGCCCGAAGATTTCTAGACGAGTTCGACGCGCTTCTTCCTCAGATCCGGCAGAATCCCGCAGTCTTTCCGTGCCTTGAAGACATGCCGGAGGATCTCGAAATCCGCCGGGCTCTGATGGACCGCTTTCCCTACGCCCTTGTCTTCCTGGAGTTGCAGGATGATATACGGATTGTGGCCGTGGCTCATGGAAAGCGGCGCCCCGGCTATTGGCTTTATCGAATCCGGGCGAAGACCTAAGGCGGCGGCACGACAGAGCGCCCGCGGCGCCCCTTTCGCCTTCCGCGGCGCCGCTTCCGCCGCTCGAGGCGGCAGGTTCGCCGCCAGCGGCGCCGCTTCCGCCTCGTCTGGCGCCACCTTCGCCGCTCAAGGCGCGGCTTCCGCCTCGCCAGGCGGCGCTCTCGCCTCGCCAGGCGAGAGCCGCGCCGCTGGCGGCGGAAGCGGCGC
>DASWQX010000372.1:0-4851 GCA_036403495.1 Thermoanaerobaculia bacterium | reverse complement strand
CCCGGCTGCGGCGTGGCCGCGGCGCTCCCTTCGACCGCAACCGCCTGCACTTCCTGGTGCTGATCGAGATCTGGCACCGGATCTTCATTGATCCCGAGCGATTGGCGGCTCCGGAATGACGGCGCCGTCCAAGCCGCTCTGGAGAAAACGGCTCGACCGGATCGTGGACCTGGCGCGCTTCCGCCCGCGGACTTTCCTGGGCGCCCTGATCTGGCCACTCGCGGCGCCGGCCGCCTGGGTCTGGCGGCGGACTTGGCTGCGGGGCACGCGGCTGATCGCGGTGACCGGCTCGCTCGGCAAGACCAGCACCACCGCGGCTGTGGCGGCCGTGCTCGGCGTGCCGTTCGATCCGGACTCTCGAAACTTCGGCAGCTTTCTGGCCCTGGCGGTCCTGCGTCACCGGCCGCGCCGCCAGCCTCTGGTGCTCGAAGTGGGCATCTCCCGCCGCGGTCAGATGAAACGCTACGCCCGGCTCCTGCGGCCCGACGTCGTCGTCCTGACTGCGGTAGCGGCGGATCATTCGCACGGGCTCGGTGGCATCGAAGGGGTCGCGGCCGAAAAGGCCCTGCTGGCTCACGCCGTCCGGCCGGGAGGGCTCTTGGTGGTCAACGGCGACGATCCGCGCTGTCTCGCGATCGCGGCCAGCGCCCAGGCGCGCGTCCTGCGGGTGGGATTCGGTGAGGACTGCGACTGGTGGATCGAGGACGTTCAGGTCGATTTTCCGCGTGGCAGCCGGCTGCGGCTCGCCGGCCCGAACGGGGAGCTCGAGGTCGCGTCCCCCTGGATCGGCGATGGGCTGGCGCGCTGCGCGGCGCTGGCGGCAGCGGTCGGGATCGATTCCGGGATCGGATGGGATACAGTTCGCGAGCGGTTGGCCGGCTTGCGCGCCGCTCCCGAGCGCCTGGAAATCGTGCCGCTCCCCGCCGAGGTCTGGTTGCTTTGCGACTCCTGGAAATCGACCTGGGACACGATCGAATCCGCCCTGGACGTTTTGGGCAGCCTCGCGAGCCAGCGCCGGATCGCCGTGCTCGGCAACATCGACGAGCTCCAGGGGGCGCAGACGCAGGCCTACCTGGAGTATGGCCGGCTGGCAGCCACGGTCGCCGAACGGATCCTTTATGTCGGTGAGGGCTTCGAAAAGTTCCAGCGCGGAACGCGGCAGGCGGAGATGCCGCCGGACCGCGTCCAGGGGTACCGCGACGTCCATCAGGCCGCCGCGGCGTTGCGCACCGAGCTGGCGCCGGGAACCGTCGTTCTCGTCAAGGGCGGGCACCGTCAGAAGCTGGGACGGATCAGGTTTCTCCTACAGGGTGAGGCCGTGGGCTGCACCTTGCGGATCTGCCCGCGAACGGGCCTGAGCTGCCGGCTCTGTCCGCATCTTTCGAAAGGATTTTAGAGCTCATGAAGCGGATTCGTCTTTCACTGTTGCGCGGCGTCTGTCAGCTCCCCGCCTACGTCGCGATGGAACACGGGTTCTTCGCGGCCGAAGGCATCGAGGCGGAGCCCCAGATCGCGCCCACGGCCTGGACGGTTCCCGACCGTCTGAAGTCGGGCGAGATCGATTTCGCCGTGATCCCCTGGACGCGGGTGGCCGCGGACGTGCCGAGCGACGGCAACCGCCTGACGCTGGTGGCCGGCTCCGGGATCGAGGAGGCGGCCCTGGTGGTCCGCACAGGGCTGGCGCCCGAGGACGTCCGCAGTGTGGCGGTGCCGCACGAAGGGGGGATCAAAGACCTCACCGCCATGGCGCTCTTGCGGCAGCTCGGCTGGAAGGACATCCGCCTGGTGCGCCAGCCCTCGGGGGACGGCGCCATCCTCAGCTTCGTGGGCCAGGGCGCGGACGCGGCGGCGATGGTGGAGCCCTACGCCGCGATGCTAGAGACTCTTGGCCTCGGCCGGGTCTTGCTGCGCACGGGTGACGCCTGGCCGGGCGCCCCGGGGTGCTCGCTGACCACCACCAGCGCGCGGATCGAGCAGGACCCCGATCTCGTGCAGCGGGTGGTGCGGGCCTACGTCGCGGCCGCCCGCCATGTCCTCGACGCGCCGGAGGAGGCCGCGATCGCGGGGGAGGCCTACATCGGCGTCAGCGCCGCGATCATCCGCCGCGCCCTGCTCGCCAATCGACCGGACCCGCGGGCGATCCGCAACGATGGCGCCATGGATCAGATCCTCACCCTGATGGCCGATCTGGGCTATGTGAAGGGGCGGCCGGAGGGGTACCGCGACCTCCGCTTCCTGGAGGCGCTCGGCCTCTGAGCCGCGCCGACGCGCTCGACCTCGCCCGCAGGTCGGTGGCGCTGCCCCGGTTCCTGCGCCGGCCGATCGACCTCGCCACGGCCACCGCGGCGGTCGGCGCCGGCGTCCAGGGACGGGAGGCGGCGTTTCTCGCGGTCCTGGATCAGCTCGTCTTCGGCGTCGGGAAGAGCCCGCTCCGGCGGCTGCTGGAGTGGGCGGGGTGCTCCCCCGGAGACCTCCGCGGGCTGGTGGCTTCCGAAGGGATCGAGGGCACCCTGTCGAAGCTCCGCGCGGCCGGCGTCTTCGTGACCGCCGACGAGCTCCGCGGCCGTACCCCGCTGCGGCGATCCGGGCTGGAGCTGGCGCTGACGCCGGCGGATTTCGACAATCCGCGGATCACCGGCGGAGTCGCGGGGTCGACCAGCGGCTCGACCGGACGGAGCGTGCCCGTGCGCTACGACTGGCCGTTCCTCGCCGCCGAGGCTGCCGAGGAGCTCCTGCTGCTCGAGAGCCATGGTCTGCGCGACGCCCCGCTCGCCTTCTGGATGCCCGGCCCGCCCGGGATCGCCGGGCTGCACAACCTGCTGGTCCATTCCAAGCTGGGAAGGCCTCCGCAGCGCTGGTTTTCGACCAGTCCGCCCCCCGGTCGCGGCGAAGGCCTGGCTTTCTGGATCGATCGCGGCTGGCGCACCGGACGCCGCCTCCTGCCCCGGCTCGGTCCGGCGCCGGAGTGGGTGCCGGCGGAACGCGCGGAGGAGATCGCGCGCTGGCTGGCCGCCGCGCCGCAGCCGGCCGTCCTGAAGTGCTTCGCCAGCTCCGCGCTGCGGGTGGCGAGCGCGGCCGTCGCCGCCGGCCTCGACCTCTCGCGGAGCGTCGTGTTCGCCGGCGGCGAGCCGCTGACTTTGGCGCGGAGCGAGTTCCTGTCCCGTTCCGGCATCCGCGCCTTCGCGCGCTACGCCGCCACCGAAACCGGGTTCATCGCCGGCGCCTGCCCGCATGGCGAGGACCGCGGCGAGATGCACCTCTACTCCGATCGCTTGGCAGTGATCGGCCCGGAGCCGGAAGGACCGGCGGCCCCCTTCGCCTTCACCGTCCTGTCGCTTTCGGCGCCGAAAGTGCTGCTGAACGTCGAGCTAGGCGATCACGGGAAGCTTCGCCGGCACTCTTGCGATTGCGCGCTCGGCCGCGCCGGACTCGCCTGGCACCTCCGCGACGTGCACAGCCCCGCCAAGATCGCCGCGGAGGGGGTGAAGCTCGGCGAAATCGACTTCGCCCGGCTGGTCGAGGAGGCGGCGCGCGACCTCGGAGGGAATCCGGACGACTTGCAGATCCGGCTCGGCGCCGACTCGGAGGCCGGCGGAGCCTCCCGGATCACGGTGGTGCTGGCTCCCAGCTCGCCGATCGACCCGGAGGCCCTCCAGAGGCGCCTGCGCGAGCTTTTGCCGAAGCTCCCAGGCGGTGCCCTGGCCTCCCGGCTCTGGTTCGAAGGCGGCGCCCTCACGATCGAGCGGCGGCCCCTGCGGCTGGGACCGGGACAGAAGATGCGGCGGATCGTTCGGGAGGGTCGAGACGATGCGTCTTGATCCAGAGGAGTGGGCCCGCGTCCACGACCGCCCCGAGCCCCGCCATTTCGCGTTCCGCCGCGGCCTCGCGCTCTGCCTGGAAAAGTGCGGTCCGCGCATACAGCCCGGGGCGCTGTGGGCGGACGTCGGTTCGGGCACCGGCCATCTCTCCCACGCCCTTGCCGAGCGCGGCGCCCGGGTGGTGGGCCTCGATCTCGATACGGCTATGTCCCTCTACGCGCATCGCCGCTGGCAACAACCATTCGCCGTGTCGGCGGCGGGATCCCTGGCGCTGCGGGACGGCGCCTGCGCAGGCGTCGTCGCGATCTCCCTGCTCGGCTGCCTGCCGGGTCCGCGGGACCTGTCAGGATTCCTCTCCCAAGCGGCCCGCGCGCTGGCCCCCGGCGGCACGCTCTGCCTCAGCGCGATGAACCGGCGGAGCCTGCTGCTGGCGATCAACAAGACCTGGAGCTGGCCGGCGCGACTGAAATCCGGCCGGTACATCGCCTACGATCCGGCGTCTCTCGCCGACGCGCTGCGGCAAGCCGGCTTCGTCCTCGAAGAGCAGATTTTCTATGGCCACTTCCTCGCCGCTGGGCGCCTCGTCCTGCCACACCCGGAGGCCGCGATCCGAAAGGAGCACGCAGCGGCGCCTGGATCCCAAGACCCATGGGCCCGCCAGATCCTCCTCCTGGCCCGCCGTGCCGAATAAGAATCAGTCTCATCGCAGGGCCCCCCTCTTCTCCCGGTCGGGGGGAGTGCGATGGGAGAAGAGGGCCGGGGTGATGAGGGGCCAACACCCCAGCCAAGTAGAACCGCCTCAAACCCGTTCCAAAGTCATCCACATCCCTCCCTTGGCCCGCAGCGACGTCCCGGCCTTGAGGTCCACGTGGTAGCCGAGCGCCAGACGCGGCTGGTAGCGTTGCGCCACCATGGCGAGGATGAGTTGCATCTCCATCATCGCGAGATGGCGGCCGATGCACATCCGCGGTCCGGTGCCGAAAGGGATGTAGGTATGGCGGGCCCGGGCGGCGACGGCGGCCGGCTCGAAACG
>DASWQX010000371.1:0-10502 GCA_036403495.1 Thermoanaerobaculia bacterium | reverse complement strand
GGGAGCGCAGGCTGCTCCCTTCAAGGTGTGGGTGAAGGACTGGACGGCCGATGGCAATCCGGTCCTCCCCATGCACCTCAAGGCGGCGGAAGGCGACGTCGCGATCGATCTCCTGCTCCAGGCGGGAAAGCCCCCCGTCCTGCAAGGCGACCATGGCCTCAGCCGCAAGGGCGCCGAGCCGGGCAACGCCTCCTATTACTACTCGCTGACCCGCTTGCCGGCCGCCGGCACGGTCCGAGTGGGTGGGGAGCGCTTCGCGGTGAACGGCGATGCCTGGATGGACCGCGAATGGAGCACCAGCTCTCTAGCCGCGGACCAGGTGGGATGGGACTGGTTCGCCCTCCAACTCGCGGATGGCTCGGACCTCATGCTCTACCGCCTGCGCCGGAGCGACGGCGCCGCCGATCCGGCGAGCAGCGGCACGGCGATCGCTCTTGACGGTACCTCCCGGCCGCTCGGCCTCGCCGATTTCCAGGTCGAGAGCCGTGGCGTCTGGCGGAGCTCGCGGAGCGGAGCCCGCTATCCAGAGAGCTGGCGGATCCGCGTGCCCGGGGAGGGGCTCGACCTCGACGTCCGCCCTCTGCTCGTCGATCAGGAGCTCGACGTCTCCATCCGCTACTGGGAGGGCGCCGTCGAGATCAGCGGCACCCGCCGCGGCGCGGCGGTCCGGGGGCACGGCTACGTCGAGCTGACCGGATACGCCGGAGCCCGGTAAGAACCTCCGCCCTCCATGCGTTGGGAGGTTGTGCGAGCGCAACCTTCACGCCCGCACGACGTACCCGGGCCGGGGCCCGCCGCGTGGGTTGGAGAATGCCTCCTCATCCTCGTCCCACCGGCGGGCTCCCGGCCCGGTTTTTCGCCACCCGTGAGATGATCCACGCAAATTCTTGAGGGAGATTCCGATGAAGACTCCATTTCGCGTCGTTTCGACCACCCTGGCCGTCGCGGCGCTGCTCGCGACCTTCCACGCGGCGTCCGCGAAGACCACGAAGGCCGCCGGCGCGCCCCGGCAGGTGAAGGCCTACACGATCGATCAGTTCCTCGCCAATACCTCCTACGGCGGCGCCTCGTTCTCGCCGGACGGCCGCAAGCTCCTGGTGGGGAGCAACCAGACGGGCGTGTTCAATGCCTTCTCGATCGCGGTCGACGGCGGCAAGCCGGTCCAGCTCACCGACTCGAAGGTGAGCGCCATCCAGGCGATCGGCTACTTCCCCCACGACGAGCGCTTCCTCTACACCAGCGACCAGGGGGGGAACGAGAAAGACCATCTCTACGTGCAGTCGCCCGACGGCAAGGTCCGCGACCTCACCCCGGGGGACAACCTGAAGGCCGATTTCAACGGCTGGGCGCCGGACGGCAAGAGCTTCTTCCTGATCACCAACGAGCGCGACCCCGCCGCCTTCGACTTCTACGAGATGGCGGTCGACGGCTACGAGCGCAAGCTCCTCTATAAGAACGAGGGGGGATACATCGGCGGCACCGTCTCGCCGGACCGCCGCTACGTCGCCCTCAACAAGGCGTTCACCAACGCCGCGGCCGACATCGACCTCCTCGACCGCACCACCGGCAAGATCACCCCGCTCGTCTCGCACCAGGAGGCCGGCGTCGAGGTCGCCAACGGCGTGCAGGACTTCAGCCCGGACAGCAAGAGCCTCTACTACACGACCGACAAGGGGTCCCAGTTCGCCTACCTGATGCGCTACGACCTGGCGACGGGGAAGTCGGCCGAGGTGCTGAGCCCCCGCCCCCGCTGGGACGTGCAGGGAGCCGGCTTCTCCCGCGACGGCCGTTGGTTCAACGTCGCCATCAACAACGACGCCAAAACCGAGCTGCGGATCTTCGAGGCCGCCGGGATGAAGCCCGTGAAGCTCCCCGCGATCCAGGCGGACATCACCGGCATCAACTTCCAGCCGCACGGCTCGCTGATGGCCTTCTATGCCGAGTCGGCCGGTCCGCGCGACCTCTATGTCAGCGACCTCAAGACCGGCAAGGTGCGCCAGCTCACCCACGCGCTCAACCCGGCGATCGATCCCAAGGACCTGGTGACGCCGCAGGTGGTGCGGTTCAAGTCCTTCGACGGCACGGAGATCCCCGGCATCCTCTACCATCCCTGGGCTGCCTCGCCCACCGCCAAGGTGCCCGGCCTAGTGCTGGTCCACGGCGGTCCCGGCGGCCAGTCGCGGCTGGGCTACAGCGGTATGACCCAGTACCTGGTCAACCATGGCTACGCCGTCTTCGCCATCAACAACCGGGGCAGCAGCGGCTACGGCAAGGCCTTCTTCGCGATGGACGACCGCAAGCACGGCGAGGGGGACCTCGACGACTGCGTGGCGACCAAGAAGATGTTCGCGGCGACCGGCTGGGTGGACCCCGGGAAGATCGGGATCATCGGCGGCAGCTATGGCGGCTACATGGTGCTCGCCGCCCTCGCCTTCCGGCCGACCGAATTCGCGGCCGGCGTCGACCTCTTCGGCGTCTCCAACTGGCTGCGCACGCTGGAGAGCATCCCCGCCTGGTGGGGGGCGGAGCGCGACGCCCTCTACAAGGAGCTGGGCGATCCCAGGACCGACGCCGAGTACCTCAAGAAAATCTCGCCGCTCTTCCATGCCGACCAGATCGAGCGGCCGCTCATCGTGCTCCAGGGGGAGAACGATCCGCGCGTGCTGAAGGCGGAATCGGAGGAGATCGTCGACGCCGTCAAGAAGAAGGGGGTGCCGGTCGAGTTCCTGCTCTTCCCCAACGAGGGGCACGGCTTCGCCCGCAAGGAGACCCAGGAGAAAGCCTATGCGGCGACGCTGAAGTTCCTCGACCAGTACTTGAAGGGCGCTTCGTAGCGGCGGCGGCCCGAGATTGGGCGTGACGATCGGGCGTGAGATGAGATGATCCACGCCCGATGGCGTCGCCCCCGCTCCTCCCCCTGATCCTGTTCGCGCTCACCTACGTCGGTCTCGCCCTCGGGCGGATCCCGGGGCTGGCGCTCGACCGCACCGGGTTCGCCGTGCTGGGGGCGGTGGCCTTCCTCGCCACCGGCTCGATCACGGTGCAGCAGGCCAAGGAGGCGGTGGACGCGCCGACCCTCGCCGTGCTCTTCGGCATGATGCTGCTCTCGGCGCAGTACCGGCAGTCGGGGCTCTACTCGGCGATCGGCGGCCGGCTGGCGAAGGTGGCCGATCCGCGGCGCCTGCTGCTGGGGACGATCGTGGTCACCGCCCTGCTCTCGGCGCTGCTCACCAACGACGTGATCTGCTTCGCGCTGACGCCACTGCTGGCGAGCGCGCTCGCCGCCTCGCGCCGCCCTCCCCTCCCCTACCTGCTCGCCCTCGCCTGCGCCGCCAACCTCGGCAGCGCCCTGACGCCGATCGGCAACCCGCAGAACATCCTGATCGCGCAGTCGCTCCACCTCCCCTTCCTCCCCTTCGTGGCGGCCTGCGCCGCGCCGGTCGTGCTCTCGCTCGGCGTGCTCTACGCGATCGTGGCGCCGCGGCTCGGCAAGGCGGACGCCGGGACGGTCGCAGGCGATTCCGGCAGCCCCGCCGCCGCCGACGAGGCGATCCCTCTCCACCGCTGGCAGGCGGTGAAGGCAGTGCTGCTGACGGTCGCCGCGATCGCCCTCTTCGTCTCGCCGGTGCCGGCGCCGCTGACCGCCCTGGGGATCGCCGGCTTCGTGCTGACCAGCCGGCGGATGGCGACGCGCGACATGCTGGCGCAGGTGGACTGGACGCTGCTCGCCCTCTTCGTCGGCCTGTTCGTGGTCGGGCGCGGCTTCGAGGTCTCGGGCTGGACCGCGGCCGCCCGCAACGCCCTCGCCCACGCGGGCGGCGACCTCTTGCACCCGGCGGTGCTGGTGGTGGCGGTATCGCTGCTCTCCCTGCTGGTGGGGAACGTGCCGGCGGTGATGCTGCTGCTCCCCTTCGTGGCGCGCCAGGCGGGGACGGGCTACGCCATGGCGCTCTCCAGCACCTTCGCCGGCAACGCCGTGCTGGTGGGGAGCCTCGCCAATCTGATCGTCGCCGAGCAGGCGGGGAGGGTGGGCATCCGCTTCGGCTTCCGCGAGCACCTGAAAGTCGGGCTGCCGGTGACGCTGGTCTCGTTGGCCCTGGCCGCCGGCGCCATGCTGCTCTGGCGCCTCTAGAGCGCCACCCGCCCGACGCCGTCCTCGATCGTCATCGTGGTGCCGTAGGGCTTGGAGCGGACGGCAATGTCCGCCAGGATCTCCTTGGCCTCGTCGCCGCGGGCGAGGGTGGGGAACCCCAGTTCGTAGGACGGCTGGCCGAAGCCGAGCGAGACCGGGTGGATCTCGATCTCCACCACCTTCCCCCCTTCGTAGGTGATGCGGGGGACGAAGCTGCGCCAGAACCGTTTCTGCTCGTGGTAGAAGATCTTCCGTTCGAAGAGCGAGGAATCGAGCGTCTGCGGATCGAGCCCGTAGGTGGCAAAGTCCTCGGCGGGGGTCGGCCAGCTCGACGGGTACTGGAAGACGAAGTTGCTGAGGCAGTAGAAGATCGGCTTCCCCTTGTAGATCTCGAGGCCGCGGATCACGTGCGGACCGGCGGCGAGGAAGACGTCGGCGCCGGCGTCGATGCAGGCGCGGGCGAACGGCTGGAGGAAGGGGTCGGCGATCTCCAGCTTGTGGCGCGCGTCGTGGGCGTGGATCGAGGCGACGACCAGGCGCGAGTTGTTGCGGGCGATCTTGATCGCCTCGGTGACGCGGGCGAGGTCCTTGGGAAGGGCGGCACTCAGCAGGTCCATCCCCTTGCCCGGAACGATCTGCACCTCGCCGAAAGACCCCAGGTCCTTGGGCTGCTTCTCCCGCATCGACGCGAACTCGTTGAAACCCAGGAGCTCGTTGAAGGTATCCTGCGCCCTGTTGAGCGTCTCGAACAGCTCGCGGTCGAGCTGGTACCGCTGGTCGAGCCGGATCGGGTTGAGCCCCGGCCGCCCCTTCAGGTAGGGGTGGGCCGGGCCGGCGGCGAAGTACCCGGGGAAGGTCGAGGCGCAGTTGACCTGCCCGATCCGCCCGGCCGGCGTATCGACGTAGCCCGGCCGGGACGCCGCGGCCAGGTCAGCGCCCGCTCCGGCGTAGGGGATCCCCACCCGTTCCAGGTTGGCCAGGGTGGAGAACAGCCCCTCGTTGCCGAAGTCCAGGATGTGGTTGTTGGCCACCCCCACGAAATCGACCCCCAGGAAGGCCAGCTCGTCCGCCCCCCAGGGAGGAGCGATCGTGTGGGGATCGCCCCCCTTGGGCGCCGGATAGACCTCGCGGTAGTCGGCGAAGACGAGCTCACAGTTGCCCCACGCGCAGTCCGCGCCGCGCAGCAGCTCGACGAGGGCGAGGAAATCGGGATCCCGCCGGTGGGAGAGCTTGCGGGTGATGATGCAATCCCCCACCGCCGCCAGCGTCATGCGGCTGGGCAGGGCGGCTTCGGCGGAGCCCGTCGCCGGCAGCACCCGCGCCGCCGCGGCGACCGCCGCGCCCTGGGCCACGCTCTTCAGGAAGTCACGTCGGTTCATCCCGGTCTCCTCCGCGTTTCCTCCTCCTACGCAGAAAGAGAGCGAGAGTTCAGGGCAACCGCCGCAGCAGCAGGTGGCGGTAGGCGGCGACGGAGGGCTCGTCGCGCTCGACGGTGAAAGGCGCGCCGGAGCGGGCGAGGATCTCGCCCATCCGCCGGTTGGTGCTGGTGAACACGAAGTCGAGCAGCGCCAAGCCGGCGCGGCGGAGCGGCCCGACGCTCGCCCCGTCGGGGAGGAACTTGTCGAATACCGCCAGCCTCCCTCCCGGCCGGAGCACCCGCGCGGCCTCGGCGAGGCAGCGGACGGGGTTGGGGATGACCTCCAGCACCATGTGCAGGATGGCGGCGTCGAAGCCGCCGTCGGGGAGGTCGAGCGCCATGCCGTCCATCACCCGGTATTCGATCCCCGGCCGCGCGTGGGCCTCGGCCTGCCGGATCATCGCTGGGGTGAGGTCGGTCGCGAGCACCTCGACCTCCGGGGGGACGAAGGGGAGGTCGGCGCCGGTGCCGCAGCCGATGATCAGCAGCCGCTCCCCCGGCCGCAGGGCCAGCAGCTCGATCGACCGCCGCCGCTCGCGCGGGAAGCGGGTGACGCGGTCGTAGTGGGGCGCCCAGAACGAGTAGCGGAAGCGGATCCAGGCGTTGGACGGCATCGGAAAAAAGGGTGGGCAGGGGCGTCCCGAGGGAGCGCCCCTACCCGTGGGGAGAAAGGGCGAGAGATGCCGGAGCGGAGCTCAGAACGGCATCCTCAGGTGTCCGAGGTCCTCGCGGCGGCCGAGCGGCAGGGCCGGCCCGCGGAGGGAATCGTCGAAGAACTGGCGGACCTGGATTGGGTCCATGTGGGCGAGGCGGTGGTAGAAGCGGAGCGCCACCTCGACCTCGGTACGCCAGAGCGCGCAGCGGTCCTCCGCCGGCGTCCGCGCGTCGTCGGCGTCCTGCGGCGAGGCCACGTAGGAGCTGTGGCTGCACACGTGGCGGGCCCAGCACCCCCGGCAGGAGGAGTCGGCGAGGTCGAGGTCCCCCCGCGGCTCCTCGCCCATGCCGTCCATGATCTCCGGCATTGAGCGCAGGTCGAGGCGGTCGAAGAACGAGCGCGGATAGGCGTCGGCCGCCGGCATCAGCCCGGCGAAGCCGCCGCGCTCGCCGTAGGCCTGGTCGAGCGGCTCGCTGTGCATCAGGCGGTCGACCACCCGGGTCAGCGGCCGGAAGTCGACCGGCAGCCGCTGGGCGGCGAGCTCGTCGGCCATCTCGTCGCAGATCGACAGCAGGTCGTTGCGGATCTCCAGCCGGCGGCCGGGGCGGTGCGCGCCGTCGCCGAACGCCGCGTCCTCCAGCACCAGGGCGTCGACCCGGCGGACGCCGGTCCGCTTCGCCCACTCCCAGAGGTCGAGCAGGCGGCCGCGGTCGAGCACGCAGTGGACGGTCAGCCGGTCGGCCGAATCGGCGAGCAGCCGGCGCACCGCCACCTCGGCCTCCCAGGTCGCGCGGTCGGCGGGGAGGTCGGCGTAGAGCCCCTCGCAGGGGGCCGGATAGCTGCCGCAGAGCAGCCGCACCTGGAAGCCGTAGCTGGCCAGGAAGGCGGCGCGGTCGGCGGTCACCTCGGCGGCGGCCACCGTCAGCTCGAAGGCGATCTCCTGTCGGAGCAGCGCGGCCAGGCGCGAGGACTCGACGGCGATCCGCTCGAGCAGCGCGCGGCCGGGGAACGCGCCCCCCCAGTTGAGATGGAGCTTGACCCGGCCGGCGCTGAAGCCCTGCTTGAACACGAAACCCACCACCTCCAGGGCGGCGTCCTCGGGCGCCTGATCGATGCGGACGTGGAGCTCATCGTCGACCCGGTAGATCGATCCCAGGCTCCACCACCCCGCCTCCGGCAGGCCGGCGGCGCCGAAGCCGGAGCTCCAACACGCGCCCCCCTCGCTGGTCAGCAGGTCCTCGTTGACCAGCCAGCCGAGCAGCGCCTCGTCGAGGTCCCCCGTCTCCAGCGCCGGCGCGATGTAGAACTGCAGGTCGTCCGGCACCTCCACCACCGCCGCCCGCTCCAGGTCGTAAATCAGGCTGCAGGAGCCGTCCCCCTCGATCAGGGGGTGCAGAGCCCTGAGCCGCAGGGCTCCGGGCATGGGCATGGTGGCGATGGGAAGCATGGCTCGTCCTCCTGTTCGGTGAAGCCGGCGACGGCTCGGCCCTCCCCCACTTCCATAGTGACCGGGACGGCCTGTTCGTTTCGCCTCTACTAGCTTCGTTTCCGCTGAGTGGTTTTTTGGGACAAAAATCTCCAACTTTCTTTCGCGAGCCCGTTTTCCGGGAGTTTGCGGAATCCTATCCTGAATGCGAAAACCCTTTATTTCGCCACGCTCCCCGGCTTCAGCCAGCGGTCGAGCCAGGCCAGCACCGTGTCGTGCCAGAGGATGCTGTTGGCGGGTTTGAGCACCCAGTGGTTCTCGTCGGGAAAGTACAGGAACTCGCTGCGGATCCCTTTCCTCTGCAGGACATTGAAGGCGGCGAGCCCCTGGGTGACCGGAATCCGGAAATCGAGGGCGCTGTGGACCACCAGCATCGGCGTCTTCCATCGCTCGACGAAGTTCGCCGGATTGTTCTTCTCGTACATCTGCGGGTTCTTCCAATAGGGGCCGCCGAACTCCCATTCCGGGAACCAGAGCTCCTCGGTGCTGTAATACATCATCCGCTGATCGAAGGTGCCGTCGTGATCCACCAGGCACTTGAAGCGGTCGGGCCAGTTTCCCTGGATCCAGTTGATCATGAAGCCGCCGTAGGAGGCGCCGAGGGCGCAGACGCGGTCGCCGTCGATCCACGGGCTCTTCTGGAGCGCCGCCTCGAGCCCCTTCTGGAGGTCGATCAGCGGCCACCCCCCCCAGTTCATCCGGATGGCGTCGGTGAACCCCTGCCCGTAGCCGGTCGAGCCGTGGAAGTCGACGGTGACCACCGCGTAGCCCGCCCCGGCGTAGGGCTGCGGGTTCCAGCGGTAGTGGAACTCGTTGTTGAACGACCCCTGCGGCCCACCGTGGATGAGGAAGGCGAGCGGGTACTTCTTCCCCGGCTCGAAGCCGGCCGGCTTGGTGATCCAACCCCACACCGTGTCGCCATTGGCGCCCTTGAACGAGAACTGCTCGGACTCCCCCATCCGGACGCCCGCCAGGGCCTCCCGGTTGACGTGGGTGATCTGCGCGGCCCCGGTGCCGTCGCGCCCCACGGTGTAGAGCTCGACCGGCGAGCTCAGCGTGTCCAGCCCATAGACGATGCGGTCGCCGGCGAGCTTCGGATCGTGGACGTGCCCCTGGCTCACCAGCTTCGTCACCTTACCGCTGGCGACGTCGATGGCGAACAGCGGCGTCTGCCCGACGTCCTCGGCGACGGTGTAGAGGGTGCGGCCGTCCGCCGAGAAGACTACTCCGGTCGACGAGCGGTCCCAGCCGTCGGTGAGCGCCCGCTCGCGGCCGGTCGCGACGTCGCGCAGCCGGATGCGGAAGCGGTCGGCCTCGAAGCCGGCGCGCGCCATCGCCAGATAGGCCAGGGTCTTGCCGTCCGGCGAGAAGACCGGCTGGGTGTCCCACGCCAGGTTGGCCTTGGTCAAGTTCTTCGGCGCCGCCGAGCCGTCCACCGGCACGCTGTAGAGGTCGAAGTTGGTCGACCAGGGCTCCTCGCGGCCGGCGACGCGGGCGGAGAAGACGATCGTCCTGCCGTCCGGCGAGAAGGCGAACTCCTCGGCGCCGCCGAAGGGTCGCGAGGGGACGTCGGCGTTCATCCCCAGCGTGACGTCGGCCGGATCGCGGGGACCCTCGGTGACCAGCGCCATCACGAAGAGGTGGTTGCGCAGCCCCGCCGACCAGGTATCCCAGTGGCGCACGAAGCCGCCGTTGTCGGGGAAGAGCTGGCCGGAGGCCTTGGTCTTCGCCTTGGCGTCGAGCCGGTCCTTGGTGCAGTCGAGCGTCGGGCAGTCGGGGTAGACCTCCAGGCTGAAGGCGAGCCGCGTGCCGTCGGGCGACACCGTCAGGTTCGACACGTCGAAGGGCAGTTGGGTCACCTGCACGGGCGCGCCCACCGTCCGGTCGGCCCCTCCGGACATGTCCAGCTTCCAGACCTGGCTCGATTTCGAGCGGCTGGAGAGGAAGTAGAGGCTCTTGCCGTCCGGCGACCAGCGCGGGGTATCGTCCGATGCCGGATCGTCGGTCAGCCGGGTCAGGCCGCCGCCGTCGGCGTTGACCAGCCAGAGGTCGGTCCGCCCCCGGTTGGCCTCGAGGTCGGTGGCGCGGACCACGAAGGCGATCCGGTCCCCCTTCGGCGAAGGCTCGGGGTCCGAGACCCGCTGCATCGTCACCAGGTCGTGGACGTTGAACGGGTGCGGCTCGGCCGCCAGGGCGGGGAGCGCCAGGAGAAGCGTGAAGGCGAGGAGAGACAGCTTGCGCATGCGAAGACCTCCGAGGGAGTTGGCGGGGGAGACTCTACTTCAGACGGGGCCCCTACCCGCACTCTCCGCCCTTCGCCATCTCCGCCACCATGCCGTCGACCTCCTCCACGTCCTCGGCCTCCGGATCGAGCTGCGCGTACCTCCGGAGCTGGACGCAGGCGCCGCGGAAGTCCTTGCGGTCGCGCAGCAGCAGGCCGAGCTCGCGGTGGGGCTCGGGGCGGTCGCCGTCGAGCTCGATCGACTCGCGGAAGGCGTCCTCGGCCTCGGTGCGCAGACGATCCTGCGCCTCGGGGCTCTTCTCGCCGGCCAGTTGGGCGAGCCGCAGCCGCCCCTTCAGGAAATGGGTCTCGGGGTCCTCGGGCATCCAGGCGCGCACCCGCCGGAGCTCGTCCTCGGCGAGGGCCAGCCGCCCCATGTCGATGTTGAGCCGGGCGTCGTCGCGCACCACCGGCCGGATGGCGCGGGCGAAGGCCGCGTCGCGCTCGTCGTGGTCGGTACGGTTGGCCGCCGGAACCGCTCCTGCGTGCGCGGCCACGTAGCGCTTGGTGACGTCGATCCGCTCGCTCAGC
>DASWQX010000370.1:0-3463 GCA_036403495.1 Thermoanaerobaculia bacterium | reverse complement strand
AGCCGGTCGCTCATCCAGCCGAAGAGGAGGCCGCCGACGCCGGTCATCCCCACGCCCACGGCGGTGAGGGTCGCGAGATCCCCGTCGGAGAGGCCGAACGCCTTCTGGATCTGGGGGAGCAGGAAGCTGAGGAGGGTCAGGGAGTAAAATCCCGTGCACCAGAGCCCCCAGGCGCCGGCGAGGATCCACCGGTGCGCCGCGACCGGGCGCTCGTGGTCGCTGAGGCGCGCCGGAGCGGACTGCGATACCGTTTGCAAGACTGACGATCCTACCCGAAAATGCCATGAGTTCCGTCCGCCTGCCGTCGATCCTTCTGATCCTCCTCCTGCTGCCGGCCGCGAGCCGGGGCGGCGACACGCGCGGCGACCTCCTGCGGCTGATCAACGCCGCCCGCCAGCGGGCGGGCGCGCCGCCGATCCGCCTCTCTCCCGAGCTGACGCGCGCCGCCCAGGAGCACGCGGCCGAGGTCGCGGCCCGCGGCTCGCTGAAGCTGCGCGCGGGCTCGACCGCGGAGATGCGCGAGCGGCTGCGGCGCGCCGGCTATCTCGCCCACGCCTGGACGGAGAGCCTCGCCAGCAACTCCGGAGACTCCGAAGAGGTCCTGCGCGACCTCCGCGCGGGCGATCCGGAGTCTTACCGTAATCTCATGAAGCCGGAGTTCCAGGACCTCGGGATCGGCCTCGACCGGATGAAGGGGGCCTCGCTCTATACCTTCCTCTTCGCCGTGCCGGAAGGCGACTGGTTCGCCCGTGAGACCGCCGGCCTCCGCGATCTCCAACGGGTGCAAGCGGAGATGTTGGTGGCGGTCAACGCCGAGAGGCGGAAGGCCCGGGCGCCGCTCCTGCGGCCGAACGCCCGCCTCGACCAGGCGGCCCAGCGCCACGCCGAGGACATGCTCGCCCGCCACTACTTCGCCCACGAGAGCCCCGAGGGGAAGACCGTCCGCGAGCGCGCTCGCGCCGCCGGCTACGAATGGCGGGCGATCGGCGAGAACATCGCCGAGGGGCAGCTCTCCGTCGCCGAAGTGATGGACACCTGGATGCACAGTCCCGGGCACCGCCGGAACATCCTCGACCGCGACTTCCGGGAGCTCGGCGTCGGCCTCGCCCTGGGGAAGAGCGGCGGCGAATGGCAGGCGGTCTGGGTGCAGACGTTCGGCTGGAAAGCCAAGCCCGTAGTCGCCGGGAAAATCCCGGCTAATGGACGTGCCGGGTCCCCGCCTCGCGGATCAGCCCCTCGATCGCCGCGTGGTCGGGCGCCTCGGGCTCGAGGACGAGGTAGCGCTCGAGGTCGCCGATCCCCCCCGCCGGATCTCCCCAGCGCAGCGACAGCAGGCCGCGGTCGCGCCGCGCCCCGACGTCGTCGGGGTCGAGCAGCAGGACGCGGTCGAGCGCCGCGATGGTGCGCAGGAACTCGCCGCGGTGGAGGTAGACGCGCCGCAGGTTGTTGAGCATGCGGATCAGGATGTGGCGCGGGCCGGCGACTTTGAGCAGGCGCGGCTCGAAGGCGAGCGAGCCGCCGCTCAACCGGTCGAGCATCCCCCGGCAGTCCCCTTCGGTGAGCAGACGGCCGCGGTCGAAGGGATCGAAGAGGAGCCCGGGGCGGCGCGCGTGGCGCAGGAGGAAATGGCCGGGGAAGCCGACGCCGTCGAGCGGTACTCCCGCCCGCCGGCCGACCTCGATGTAGACGACCGCCAGGGTGATCGGGATCCCCAGGCCCCGCCCGAGCACCTCGTTGAGCAGGCTGTTGCGGGGGTCGTAATAGTCCTCGGCATTGCCGCGCAGCCCGACGTCGTCGGCCAGGAAGCCGGCGAGCAGCGCCACCCGGTCGAGGTCGGCGCCGACGCCGTCGAGCCGGGGGCGCAGCGCGGCCGCCATCTCGTCGAGCCGGGCGAGCCAGAGGGCGGGATCGA
Organism: Thermoanaerobaculia bacterium; assembly: GCA_036403495.1. Classification (GTDB taxonomy): domain Bacteria; phylum Acidobacteriota; class Thermoanaerobaculia; order Multivoradales; family UBA5704; genus DATARR01. The sequence continues at coordinate 1,551 of DASWQX010000370.1, read as the reverse complement.
GCCCGGGCTGCTCCTCGGCGGCGATCCAGAGCGCCGCGGCGGCGAGGTCGTTCCGCTCGTCCGGCAGCCCGGCGATCGCCGCGAAGCTCTCGCGGACGGCGGAAGACGATGCGTACGAAGGAAAGGTGAGGACTGTTCCCATGGCCCCTAGAAGGAGTTTGGACCGCTTCTGATTCCCATCCCGGCACTATCCTTGCTCTTTCTCCCCGTCAGGGTCGCGGGCGATCCTTCTTGAGTCTCCCGCTGTAAGATCCCGCGGCCCGGAGCGTCTGGTTTCCAGGGAGGTGGCATATCATGAGTGACCGACACGCAAGTCATGGAATTGATGCTTCGGTGATCTGGTTGTCATGGGTACGAGACCCGGGGTCCCCCGAGGCGCCGCGGTCGAGCAAGGAGACTGAGATGACTGAAAGAATGACGCTTCCCGTCCTGCCGCTGAGGGATTTCGTGCTTCTGCCGGGAGTCACGGCGCCGATCAACGCCGGCAAGCCGGCGACCCTGAAGGCGATTGAGGCCGCGCTCAACACGCCCGGCCGCTTGGTGTTCGCGGTGTCCCAGCGCGAGGACGTTCAGCCGGTCACGCCCGAGGTGCTCCACACCATCGGCACCGTGGCCCGCATTGGCCAGCTCCAGCGCGGCCTGGCCGGCATGCAGCTCCTCCTCCACGGCGAGAACCGCGGCATCGCGATGAAGATCGTCGAGAAGGACGGCCACCTGCAGGCGATCGTGCGCGAGGCGGAGGAGATGCAGCCGCTCAACGCGCAGGACCCGGCCTTCGTCGCCCTCTCCCGCGAGCTGCGGGAGCGCGCCGCGGAGCTCGGCAACAAGGCGGGGCTTCCCGAGGAGGTCGTGCAGCAGGTCCTCGAAGGGGTTGAAGATTCGAGCAAGCTCGCCGACCTGGTCGCCGGCTACACCGATCTCTCCAAGACGCAGCGCCAGATGCTGCTCGAGACCCTCTCGGTCGAGGAGCGGATGCGGCGCGTGCTGGTCCACGTCCAGCGCCAGCTCAACGTCCTGGAGGCCCAGGAGGACATCAAGTCCAAGGTCCAGGAAGAGCTCGGCGACCGCCAGCGCGAGATGCTCCTGCGCGAGCAGCTCAAGGCGATCCAGAAGGAGCTCGGCGAGGGCGAGGGGGGGAGTGACATCGACGAGCTGCGCGAGAAGCTGGCGGCGCTCGCTCTCCCGGCGGACGTCCGCAAGGAGGTCGACCGCGAGCTCGGCCGGCTGGGCCGCATGGGCCGCGAGGCGATGGAGAGCCAGGTGATCCGCACCTATCTGGAGACGATCGCCGAGCTGCCGTGGAACACCCGCAGCCCCGAGCACCTCGACATCCCGGTGGCGGCCGAGATCCTCGACACCGACCACTACGCCCTGGGCGACGTCAAGGACCGCGTGCTCGAATTCCTCGCCGTCCGCCAGTTGCGGCAGGCCGAGGAGGAGACGCTGAAGGCCGAGGCCGGCACCGACGAGGTCGGCGTCTTCGCCAGCGACGAGGTGGGCGAGAGGACGATCGGCAAGGACGAGATCGTGCCCCCAACGACCGCCGACGAG
>DASWQX010000369.1:0-2568 GCA_036403495.1 Thermoanaerobaculia bacterium | reverse complement strand
GAACCGCTCGCCTGAGGCCTCGTTGATCTCTTTGATCGTCTTCTTGAGGCTGTCGACCGAGGTGGCCACATCGGCGCGCTGGGTGGTGAGGAACTCGAAGCGCTGCTCCTGCTCGTCGTGCTCCTGGACGGCCAGGATGTTGACCGGCCCCAGCCGCTCCAGCGCCGCGCGGGTGCGGGCGAGCTCGGCTTCGATCTCGGCGAGGTCGGCGCGCGGCTCGCCGGGGATCTCGGGGAGCTGGGCCGGGTGGTCCTCGCGGCTGAACTCGTCGCGGAAGGTCATGGAGAGGTGCTCGGCGTCCTGCCGGACGCTCGCCTGAGCGATCCGCAGCTCCTCGACCTCGGAGCGCACGGCGTCGCGCCGCTCTCGGAAGCCGGCGATGCCCTCCTCCAGCAGCCGGATCTCGCCGCGATGGACGTCGAGACGTTCCTGCTCTTCGAGCACTCCCTCCTCGGCGGCGGCGCGCGCTTCGAGGGCGCCTTGCAGGTCGGTCTGGGCCTTTTCGATCGCCGCGCCCAGCTCGGTGCGGCGGGCGGTGAGATTGTCGGCGTCCTGGCGCCAGGCGGCGATCTGGGCGAGGCCCCGCTCGAGCTCGCCGCGCAGGCGGGACATCTCGCGGTCCTGCGATTCGAGCCGCTCGTCGAGCAGCTCCAGGCGGCCCCGGCGGCCGGCGCTCGCCGTGCGCAGCCCCTCGCGGTTCCCCTTGGCGGCTTCGAGCTCGGCCTGCGCCCGTTCGAAGTCCTCCTGGAGGCCGGTGCTGCGGGCTTCGGCGGCGGCCAGCTCCTCCAGGAGCCGGGCGTGGCGCTCGACGACGCGCTCGATCTCGCGGGCGATCTCCTGTTGCTCGGTGGAGAGGGTCTCGGCCTCGGTGGCGAGGCGGCGGTGGCGGGCCGCGGCGTCCTCCATGCGCGCCTTGCCGACGGCCAGCTCCTGGCGCAATTGCGCCACCTCGCCCTGGAGCCGGTTGGACTCCTTGGCGAGCCGGGCGCGCTCGGCGATGAGCTGGTCGAGCAGCGTGCCGGCGTCGCGGAGCTGGGCTTCGAGATCGGGGATCTGCTTGCCGAGGGCCGCCAGCTCGCTGCCGCGCTCCAGGACTCCGGGGTTGGCGATCTCCCCTTCGACGTGGAAGGTGCCGGCCTCCACCCAGAGCCCCTCGCGGCTGAGGAAGGCGAGGCCGGGGTGGAGGCGGGCGAGCCGCTCGGCGTCGGCCGCCGTGCGCACCAGGAAGGCGGGAGGGAGGGCGGCGGCGAGGTCGTCGGAGAGCCCCAGGGCCTCGGCGAGCGAGAGGACGACGGCGGGGTCGTCCACTACCGGCCAGGCTTCGGGTGTGCCGGTCTGGCGCTCGATGAGGACGGCGGCCGAGCGGCCGGCGAGCGCCTGGGCGAGGCCGCGGGCGCTCTCGCCGGGATCGAGGACGACGGCGTCGGCGAGCGTCCCCAGATAAATGTCGAGGCTCCGCTCCCACCCCTCGACCGCCTTGGCCTGGCTGGCGAGGTAGACGGGGACATCGATGCCGGCCGAGGCGAGCGCCTTCTCCAGGGCGGCCCGACGCTGGGCGTGGGCGCGGGAGAGCTCGGCGAGGATGCGCTGACGCTGGCGGGCGCCGGAGAGCTGGTTCTCCAGCGAGCGCTTCTTCTCGGAGGCCTCGGCCTCGCGGCGGAGGGTGGATTCGAGCGACTCGGCGACCTTCTCGGCCTCCTCGGCGCGGGCGTCGAGGGCGGACTCGGTCCCCGCCACCTTGGAGCGGGACATCTCCAGGACCTCGGTGGCCTGCTTGACCTCGAAGGCGTGCTGGGCGATCTCCTGGTCGATGCGGTGGCGGCGGAAGTTTCCCTTCTCCTGCTCGATCTGCGCCTGCTGCACCCGGTTGCGGGCGGCGTTGATCTCGGCGGCGGCGGTGGCGATCTGCGAGCGGAAGCCGTCGACGCGGGCCGAGACCTGCTTCAGGTCGCGCTCGGCGGCGGCGATCTGACGCTCGTCCTCGTCCACGGCGGCGGCGGCCTGCTCGCGCTCGCTGGAGAGCTCCTGGCGCTTCTCGTCGAGGTCGCCCAGGGCCTCGCCGTGGGCGGCGATCTCGGTCTCGCGGCGGTCGGCGAGGGCCCGCCCCTGGGCCGCCCGCTCGCCCAGCTCCTGCACGGTCTGCCGGTTGGCCTTGAGGAACTCCTGGCGCCCCTCGATGACGGCGCCGAGCTCGGCCACCTTCTGGTGGCGCTCGGCCATGCGCCGGGCGAGCTCGTCCAGCCGCTCGCGGCCGGCGGCGAGGGAGGCCTCGTCGCGGTGGAGGTCGGCGGCGAGCCCGGCCTCGCGGGAGGTGGCGTCCTCGATGCTCCCCTTGAGCTCGGCAAGGCGGGCTGACAGCGCCGCCCAGCGGCCGAGGAGCACCGCCTCCAGCAGCTCGCGGTATTCCTTCTCCTTCTCCTGGTAGCGCCGCGCCGCGCCGGCCTGGCGCTTGAGGGAGCGCAGGGCCCGCTCGACCTCGGAGATCACGTCGTCGAGCCGCAGCAGGTTCGACATCGCCTCCTGGAGCTTGACCTCGGCGATGCTTTTGCGCGCCTTGTAGCGGGTGAT
>DASWQX010000368.1:0-4799 GCA_036403495.1 Thermoanaerobaculia bacterium | reverse complement strand
TACAGGCGAGCTGCCTGCGGGTTGCCCGGCAGCAGCGCCGCCGCCGCCCGGGCGTCCGCCGGCGAGGGCTCGGCCCAGCCGAGCTCGTGGCGCAGCCGGCGGCCGGTCCGCGATACCAGGTCGAACAGACCCTCCTCGGTCCCCTGCTCGGCGAAGGAAGCCACCGAGTCCCCCTCCTCGGCCCGCATCGCGCGGACGTCGATCCGCAGCTTGCGGCTCCCCTTCTCCTCCAGCACCAGGTAGGACCCGGCCACCACCAGGTCGGCGCCGAGGCGGTCGTGGATCTGCTGCAGCGTCTCGTCGTCCGGATCCTCGGTGTAGGGGAGCGACAGCGTCCGCTTCACGCGGACGACCTCCTCGCCGGGGACCATGCGGACCGTCGAGCCGGCCGACAGCTCGGTAATCAGCATCTCGGACAGGGCGGTGGAGAGCCAGTCCTGGCCGCGGTCCCCGCCGAGGTTCCGGAAGCCGAGCACCGCGACCGTCGGCCGCGCGGGGATCGCCGCCGAGGCGCCGCTCGTCCGGTGCCGCGGCTGAAAATTCTTCCGCCCGTTGTAGAAAAGAAAACCGCCGGTCGCCAGCGCGGCCACCAGGACGCCGACGGCCACGGCTGTAATCAGGGGGCGCCGACGGCCACGGAGTGGGAAGCTGGGGGGCGCCGGCAGGATGGCCGGCGCCGCGGGCGAGTACTCGTCCGCGCCGGCGACGACCGGCAGCTCACGAGTGACCGGCGGCTCACGGGTGACCGGCAGCCCGGCGACGACCGGCAGCTCGCGGGGGACCAGCAGCTCGCCGGTGCTCTCGCGCGGCACCTCGCGCACCTCGGCGACGAAGCTGTACCCCTGACCCGGGACGGTGACGACGTAGCGGTGATCGTTGGCCCGCTCGCCCAGGGCCTTGCGGAGGGAGGAGATGTTCTGCGTGAGATTGGCTTCGGTGACGAAGGTGTCCGGCCAGACCCGCTGGATCAGCTCCTCCTTGCCCACCACCTCGCCCCGGCTCTCGAGCAGGGCGAGCAGGATCGAGAACGCCTTGGGGGTGAGGGAGACGAGCTCGCCGCCGCGCAGGAGGCGCCGGCGGACAGGATCGACGCGAAAGCCGTCGAACTCATAGACCGGCTTCTCGGCCGTCGGCGCCTGGGGGCTCGTTGCCATGGGAGGTTTGGTCGCGGTCCACTGGACAGGCCGGGGGCCCTCGCGAAATCGCTCGCGAACGCCGTTCTCGAAGACTGCCGGGACGGTCTATGGGATTGTACCTCACCCCCCTCAAGGCCGAAAGATGGCGGCTTTGATCTTTTTTGAGGAAGCTTGAGCCGGTCTGTGAGGACTCTTGAGCGGCGCCCCCCCTAGACTCCCCCTCGATGCAGCACCCGAGGGGAGAGAGGGTGGTCGCCGGAGGGAGGGCAGCCGCTCCGTTTGAAGTTCTTCTTTGTAGTCTTGGAGTTAGCAGGGGAGAGAGAGTCTATTGTTGTTGTTTTGAGTTCGCTTTGGAAACACGTGGAGGGTGAAGGCCCGGGGGAGTGATCCGCCCGGGTTTTTTCTTTTCGGCCGGCCTCCCCGGGCTGGTTCCCTCTTGTTCGCTGTATAAGGGGGCATGCGGGTCGGCGTCATCGCGGATACTCACAACCTCCTCCGGCCGCGGGTGATCGAGCTGCTCGCGGGGTGCGAGCGGATCCTCCACGCCGGCGACGTCGGTGACCTGGCGATCCTGGAGGCGCTGCGCCGGATCGCCCCGGTCGAGGCCGTGCGCGGCAATTCCGACGGCGGAGCCACCACCGCCGCGCTCCCCGAGGTCCTGACCGGGGACCTCGCCGGCCTCCCTTTCCGCATGGTCCACCGCCGCGAGGACGTCGATCCGCGCTGGCTGAAGGACTCCCGGCTGGTGATCCACGGCCACTCCCACCGCCCCGAGCTCTCCTGGCACGGCTCGTGCCTGCTGCTCAATCCCGGAGCTTGCGGCAACCGGCGCTTCCATCTGCCCCTCACGCTCGCTATTCTCAGGGTGGCCGACCCACGGATCGTGCCCGAGATCCTGGCAGTCGAGTAGGTAGAAGCAAGTCGAGGGGCCGGGAGTCGACCGCACCCCATTTGAGACAAGGAGAGAGAGCATGCGACACCCACGCCGCATCGTCTTGCTGTGCCTGATGACCGCCCTGGGCGGGTCGAGCCTGGCGTCAGCCTCGGGCTTCGGGTTGTTCCAGCACGGCGCCCGCGCCATCGGCCAAGCCGGCGCCTTCACGGCCCGCGCCGTCGACCCCTCGACCGTCACCTACGACCCGGCGGGAATCACCCAGCTAGCCGGCCTGCAAGCCGAGGCCGGCCTCGACATGAACAACCCCACGATCGACTACCAGAGCTCGACCGGCAGCTTCGCGGCCCGGCACATCATCCAGTTCCCGCCGGCGCTCTACGTCACCTGGAAGCCGAAGAGCGGGCCGCTGGCCTTCGGGCTCGGCTATGACTCTCCCTTCAACGACAGCCTGTTCTGGGATCCCGTGGACTTCCCCGGCCGCTTCGTCAACCGCCGCACCGAGCTCCGCCTCTACGAGGTCCACCCGATCGTGGCCTACGACCTCGGCGAGGGGTGGAGCGTCGGCGCCGGGTTCCGCTACGCCTTCGGCAACTTCGACAGCGACGTCAACAGCATCGAGACCATCGCGATCCCTTCCGGGACCGGCGGCCCGGTCACTCCGGTGCCCCTCGAGCTCCGGCGCAACGCCACCGCGGACATCAACGGCACCGCCTGGGACGCCTCCGTGCACTACCGTGCCCCCTCCTGGGGATTCGGAGCGGTGTTCCGCAGCGCCGAGAGCCTGAAGGGGAACGGCACCGTCTCCTACGTCACGCGCGACCAGATCACCGGCATTCCGGGGTTCGACGCCGCGTTCCAGACGCAGTTCGGCAGAGGCCGCACCCGGGAGTCCTTCGAGCTCCCCCGCGAGGTGCGCGGCGGCATCTGGTACGCCCCCTACCCCGAGCTGCGGATCGAGCTCGACGCCAGCTTCCAGAGCTGGTCGAGCCTCCAGACGACGGACATCACCTACTCGCCCAACCCGTTCAACCCGACCTTCCCGACCGAGAGCACGCCGCGCGACTGGAAGGACACCACCGGCCTGCGGCTCGGCGTCGAGGGGAACGTCACCGACCACTTCCTGCTCTACGGCGGCATCGCCCGCGAGCAGTCGCCGGTGCCCGACCGCACCGTCGAGCCCGGTTTCCCCTATGGCGACTTCATGGTCTACGCCGCGGGCTTCGGCTACGAATTCACCACGATCTCGTTCGACATGGCGTACTCGTACCACAAGTTCGACAACCACAACGCCCCGCACCAGGAGCTGCTGAACCCCGCCGTCACCGGGTCCTACAGCGGCCGCGACAGCGTGTTCGGCCTGACGGCGCGCTGGCGGTTCTAGCTACACCAGCACCGGCCGCTCGCTGGCCAGCCGGGTGAACATCCCGGGTTTGTAGGCGGTGATCCGGCCGGTGAACGCCGAGGCCGCCACGGTCAGCGGCGAGGCGAGCCAGAGTTTGCCAGGGCCGGAGCGCCCCTTGTAGTTGCGGTTGATCGCCGAGACGGTGACCTCGTCCGCCGTCTCGGAGACCCCCGGCCCGCAGCCGATGCAGGCGCCGCACCCGGGGTGGATGAGCTGCACGCCGGCCCGTTCGAAGGTGTCCGCCAGGCCGTTCTCGCGCACGAAGCTCTCCACCGCCTGCGATCCGCACTGGATCATGAAGCGCACCCCCGGCGCGATCTTGAAGCCGGCGTCGAGCGCCTCCTTGACCACCTGGTGATAGAAGATCAGGTCGTCGATCTTCCCCGCCGTGCAGCTCCCGCCGTAGGCGATATCGATGGGCACGTCGCCGATCTCGTCGATCCAGGCGCCGTTGGTCGGGTCGGAAGGGATGCCCTCGTCCGGGTTGCCCGGGTGGGCGACCATCGGCCGCAGGGTCGAGAGGTCGATCGTGTAGACGCCGCCGGCGTACTCCGCGCCCGGGTCGGGCGCCACGGCGCGCGCCTTCAGCCGCTCGACGTCGACCCCCGGCCGCCACTCGGCGAGCCAGCGCCAGGTCTCGTCGTCGGCCACCACGATGGCCGTCTTGGCCGCGCACTCGGTCGCCATGTTGGTCAGCGTCGCCCGCTCGTCCATCGACAGCGTAGCGACGCCGGGGCCGGTGAACTCCATCACCCGGTCGAGGGTGAGCTGGGGGCGGGCGTGGTTGAGCAGGATGAAGAGCATCAGATCCTTGGCCGTGACCCCCTCGGGCAGCTTGCCGGTCAGCTCGAAGCGGATCGACTCGGGGACCTCGATCTGCGTGAAGCCCTGGTGGACCAGGTCGGCGTACTCGGTGGCGCCGACGCCCCAGGCGAGAGCGTTGTTGACGCCCCCCATGCAGGTGTGGCTGTCGGTCGCCTGGATGAAGTCGCCGGGCTCGATCAGGAACTCGCGCGCCACCTCGTGGCAGATGCCCGGCGAGACGCCGTCCTGGGCCGAGAAGTCGCGCACTCCGGTGTGGCGCTGGAACTCGCGCTGCAGCTCGCGCAGGGTCTCGATCTTGCCGGAGAAGGCGCGCATCTTGGGCACCTCGTCGGCGTAGACCAGGTGGTCCTCGAAGACGGCGATCTTGGCGGGGTTCTTCACCCGGTAGCCGGCGCCGTACTCCTGCTCGAGGAAGTAGTGCACCTGGGCGGTGGTGAACTCGTGGGAGTAGCCGCCGTCGACACGCACGCAGACCGCGTCGCCCGGCTTCACGTAGAACGGCCCTTCGCCCCCGACGATGTGCGAGGCCAGGATCTTCTCC
>DASWQX010000367.1:0-2577 GCA_036403495.1 Thermoanaerobaculia bacterium | reverse complement strand
TCGCGCACGAAGACGTTGAGCCCCGAGATCACCGAGATCACCCCCACCAGCGTCGCCACTCCGATCACGATGCCGAGCAGGGTGAGGAAGCTGCGCAGGGCGTGGGTCCGGATCGCCCGCAACGCTTCGCGCAGCAGCTCCGAGAGCTCCATCAGGACTTGGGGTCGCGCCCCTCCCCCTTCTTCGGCTCCTCGAGCTTGACGCGATCGTCCGGGTTGAGCTCGCGCAGCGCCTTGAACGGACCGGTGACCACCGTCTCGCCTCCCTGGAGGCCGCCGGTGACCTCGATCGACAGGTCGCCGATCAGGCCGGTGCGGATCGGCTGGAAGCGGACCCTGTCGTCCACCTTCAGGTAGACCCCTTCCTGCTCGCGCGGCGCCCGTGGATCGACCAGCTCGCCCGGCTTGTGCTCGATGTCGCGCACCACCAGCGCCTGCAGCGGCACCGCCAGCACGTTGCCCCGGTAGCCGGTCAGGATGTCGGCGCGCGCCGAGAGGCCCGGCTTGATGCCGGGAGGCGGATCGACCAGGCGGACCTTGACCTTGAACTTGATCGCCGCGTTGGCGTCGGCGGGGAGGGGGCTGCTCGCCACCTCGGTGACCACCCCCTTGAACGTCTGGTTCTGGTAGGCGTCGAGCCGGACCTCCGCCTCCTGCCCCAGCTTGACGCTGGGGATCGACGTCTCGTCCACCTCCAGCTCCGCCTCCACCACCGACATGTCCGAGATCGTCAGCAGCACCGTCCCCGGGCTGTTCTGGACGCCGATCACCGCCACCTCCCCCTCCTCGACCCGGCGGGCGGTGACGATGCCGTCCATCGGCGAGTGGATGGTCGTCTTCGCCAGCGTGTCGCGCGCCCCTTCGAGCGAGGCGCCGGCCTGCTCCACCCGCCGCTGCGCCGCCTGCACGGCCGCCTCGGAGGTCATCACTGTGGTCCGGAAGCGCTCGATATCGGCGGCGGGAATGATCCCGGAGCGGAAGTTCTTCTCGGCTCGCGCGAGGTCGGCCCGCGCCTGGTCGAGCGCCGCGTGGGCCGACGCCAGGTCGCCGCGCAGCGCCTGCATGGAGAACTCGTTGCTGCGCGCCGCCGCCCGCGGGTTGACGGCGTCGATCTGGAGCAGGAACTGCCCCTTCTTCACCCGGTCCCCCTCCTCGACCGCGAGGTGGGTGATCTGCCCGGGGATCGTCGCCGAGATGTCGACCTTCTTCTGCGCCTGGATGTTGCCGTTGGCGCTCACCTTCGCCTGCAGGTTGGCGCGCTCCACGGTGGCGATCTGCACCTCGACCGGCTTGTCGCTCCGCTTCCAATAGGCGAAGCCGCCGGCCGCCGCCAGCACGACCAGCGCGAGAACGATCCAGAGCACCTTGCGTTTCACCGGAATCCACGCTCCCAAGGCCGTCATCCGCAAGCCGTCCCCCGGCCGCGGCCGAAGCCGGGGGCGCCGTCTGTCTGTACGCGGGTGAACCTCGAAAGTTACCACAGGCGGGGAGGCCGGCTGGAGAGGGAAGCTCCTCCGTGCAGAGTCTCTAAAGCCTATCGTCCTCGTCGGGTTCAACGTCCGGCAGGCTTGCGAGAGCGGCCTCGAACTTTCCCCGGCTACCGCGCCGCGCACGCTCGTCGAAATATTCGACCGTCATCAGCACCGCGAGCTTTTCCGCCGCGGCAGTGCTGAGAAACTGGTTGATGGAAATGCCGTCTTCGTTCGCCAATTTCCGGATTTGTTTGTGCAGAGAGTCCGGTAGTCTCAGGCTGATCGTGCTCATGGCAAGGCTCCAATGCTCTTGAGGAACTCCTTGGGAGTGCTGATTGCAAGATTGAACCGCTCGGCTCCCGCAAAGTCCCGCCTGTTAAAGGAGACTATGGCGCTACACCCGCCGGCGACCGCCGCCTCCAGGACCATCTCGTCTTTCGGGTCTCTCAGATGGGGCCGCCAAAGAAAAAAAATCTCTTGCCGCTCCGCCACGGTGCAAAGATAATCGAGGATGTCCATCCGTGCTTGCCAGTCTGTCGAACCGGGCTCCACGTCGCGGAAGAACACCGATTCGTACTCCAGGAGCAGAGGAACAGAGACACAAATCTCAAACCGCCCTGTGCCTACCAGCGAGAAGAGCTTGGCCGAGGCCCCCTTCCTGGACCGCGAGGCCGCGACGAGCACATTCGTGTCGAGGACTACCCGCGGAATCGCCACGAGGTATTGTGGGCGATACCATGCAAAGGTGTCAAGCTGGTTCTGGGTAGAGGGACGGCTCGAGAATAAGCTTCACGCTCGGAACGGATACGCCACCAACTGCGCCCCCATCCCGCTCGCCACGAAGCCGCCTCATCGAGACGGCCGGCCGTCCAGGAGCGTTGCGGGGGATCTTGTGGGGCCATCCCTGGAATGGTAGATTTCTGAGTGACTTACGGGCAACTCCGCTGCCGGGTTTACGCCATGTGGGCGTGTTTTCCCTTCGCGTGGGCCCGTTGCGCCCTCGCGTGGGCCCGATGCCCCCACGCGTGGGCCCGATGGCCCTCCGCGAAGGGCGGTCGGCCCCACGCCGAGGGCCTATGCCCCCTCGCCTGGGGCGCTTGGCCCTT
>DASWQX010000366.1:0-1911 GCA_036403495.1 Thermoanaerobaculia bacterium | reverse complement strand
CCGAGTGGACCAGTTACACCCCCGACCCGCAGGCGCCGCGCCTGTCTCCCGCCGAGGTCCGCGCGAGCCTGCTCCGCCACGCGGCGGCGATCGGCGGCTGGTTCGCGGAGATGGCGGTGCGCGAGGGGGAGTACGCGTCGTGGATCGGCCTCGAATACCGCAACAAGCACTGGTCGCTGGAGCCGACGCCGGAGGATCTCTACTCCGGCCTTCCCGGTATCGCCCTCTTCCTCGGCTTCCTCGGCGAGATCGCGGGCGACCCTTCGGCGACCGCGCTGGCGCGCGCCGCCCTCTCCACCCTGCTGCTCCAGGTGGAGGACCGGCCGCGCGGCACGGCCGAGCCGGCGGCCTCGATCGGCGCCTTCCAGGGGTGGGGCGGGATCGTCTGGACCCTCGCGCAGCTCGGCCATCTCTGGCAGGACCGCGAGCTGCTCGCCGCCGGCGAGCGGATGACCGAGCGCTTCCCCCCGCTGCTGGCCGTCGACGACGACCTCGACCTGATCGGCGGCACGGCGGGCGCCATCCTCGGCCTGCTCGCGCTGCACCAAGCGGGCGCTTCGCCGCGCGTGCTGGAAATCGCGGTCGAGGGCGGCGAGCGTCTCCTCGACCTCGCGGAGCCCTGGGGCTCAGGGATCGGCTGGCGCACGAAGCTGGCGGTCGAGCGGCCGATGACCGGCATCTCGCACGGCGTGGCCGGCCTCGCGCTGGCGCTGATCCGGTTGGGCGACGCGACCGGCGACCGCCGTTTCCTCGACGCCGGTCTCGCGGGCTTCGCGGGTGAGCGCGAGCGCTTCTGGGATGACCTCGAACGGCTGCTGCACGGCGCCCCCGGCGAGAAGCCGCCGCCGGAGAGCACGGTCGCCATGGCCTGGTGCTACGGCGCCCCCGGCGTCGGCCTCAGCCGTCTGCAGGGCTATCCTCACGCCCGGAACGACGAGGAGCGCGCGGCGCTGCGGCAGGAGATCGAGCAGGCCGTCCGCCGGACGCTGGAGCGCGGCCCCGGGCAGAACCACTGCCTCTGCCACGGCGACCTCGGCAACCTCGACGTCCTCCAGCAGGCGCTGGACCGCTTCCCCGGCGAAGAGCTCACTTCGGACATCCACCGCTTCCTGGAGATCGTCCTCGCCAGCCTCGACCGCGACGGTTGGCTCTGCGGCACCCGCGGCAGTATCGAATCCCCCGGCCTGATGAACGGCTTCGCGGGCATCGGCCTGGGGCTGCTGCGGCTGGCCGAGCCTAAGAGGGTGCCTTCGGTGCTGGGGTTGGAAGGGGTGGCCCCTCACTCCCCAACCCCTCTCTCCCAGCCCTCCACCCGCCCTACCGGGGAGAGAGGGGCTTAAGACAACGATGTCGATGATTTTTAGATCTGACTAACCACTCCCTCTTCTCCCCGGAAGGGCGGGTGGAGGGATGGGAGAAGAGGGCCGGGGTGATGAGGGGCCAACGCCTCAGCCAAGGCAGATCTAAAGCTTCGTGGACCGACCTTCGGCATGGGCTTGAAGGGCGCGCTCGGCCAGCGCATCGAGCTTCCCGGTCTGGACATCCGCCTCGATCCGCCGGTCCCAATCCGCACCCTCGTCCTTGTTTACCACCCAAGTCGTCATACACCGCTGATCCTGCACCACCGTCGTCTTCAGCGGATCGACCAGCGCGCCCCCGAGCTCCGCGGTGAGCGCCAGCAGGTAATCCTGATCCACCAGGAACCGCTCGCTGCCATCGGGGAGCAAAAACCGCCGGTCGCCCAGCGGCGTCATGCGGTCGGCCATGCCGATCGACGAGGCGAGGCGGCAGAAGAAGAGGCCGCCGGGCTTCAGGTGGCGCCAGGAGCCCTGGAGCATGGCGCGGAACTGGGATTCGCCGCGGGCGAAGTGGAGGACGGCGCTGCTCAGCACGATGTCGAACGCGCGCTCC
>DASWQX010000365.1:0-5517 GCA_036403495.1 Thermoanaerobaculia bacterium | reverse complement strand
AGGATCAGGAAGGCAGGTCCTTTCAGACAGGGATGGCCCAGGCCTGCCCTGTCAAGCCTCGGATTCTTTGACGGCATGCCCTCCGGCGGAGACGACCCGCGGTCCCCGTGGCCTGCCGAGGGTGTCGTTCATGACCTGGGTCGTCTCTACCGCCTCCGCCGAGAAGTTGCCTGATCCCGCGGCTGGAATAGTCCAATTCGCCCGGCGTTTACACTCTCGCCAGGGAGGACGCCGTGCCCGCCTTTGACCGCGACGACCGTGACGAACGCATCCGCCAAGCCCTTCAGCTCCTGATCGCCGAGGCCCGGGAGCGGATCGACCGGCATCCGTTGGGGCATCTGGTGGCGGGACGGGGGGAGGCGATCGATCTCCAGCTCTCCCTGCCGACCGCCCTGCGCGACGGCCAGATCGGAAAGCTCGGACGGGACGCTTCGGAATCCCTTCGGGAGGCGGTGGAGGCTTTGCTCCAGCACAGCGCCCTGTTTCAGCCAGGACGGGTGCTCTGCCTGCGCTGCCAGATGGCGACGTGCGAGCACTCGGCTCCGGCGGAGGGGCGGCAGGTGTTCGCCGGCTGGGGGCCGGCCGGGCTTCCGCGCTTCGTCGACTTCGGCCAGTGGCTGCTCCAGCGCCGCGATCCGCGGGTCGACCTCCTCTACCGGGAGTCGCCGCAGGTGCTCACCGTGGTGGTGCCGGAGGCGGAGCTGGCCGGCGGCCTGATCCCCGCGTTCCGGCAGCGCGAGGACAGCTACCGCATCCACTCCCAGGTCACGGCCGGCTGGTACCAGGCGCCCGATCCGGCGTCGGGCACCCGCAAACCGTTCGCGGTCTCGCTCCAGGTAGTCTCGACGCGCGCCCGCCGCAACCAGCGCCGGTTCGGGGTCAACGTGGTCGGCAGCGGTCCGGGGGGCGAGCCGCTCGGCAACCTCTACGACAAGATCGGCGAGATCCCCTGGGGGGAGGCCGTACGCTGGGCGCAGGGGGTCCTGGTGGGGATCGAGGCGCAGCTCGACAAGTCGCCGCGGACGCCCCGCGAGGCGATCGAGAAGCGAATCGAGGGGCTCGCCAACGCCGTCGCCCGCCGTCTGGAGAAGGACGGACGGGGGAAGGAGCGGCGCACGCGCCACGGCCAGCAGCGCCACACGGAAGGGGACCGCCCCACCCGGATGGCCCTGGCCGACCTCGCGCACGCCCACGGCGAGAACCTCCTCTTCGACACCCGGCGCGAGACGCTGGTGGTGGTCGGCGAGCGCGGCCGGGCCCACGTCTTCAACCTCGCGGGGAAGCTTGTGACCTCAGTGCGTTACAGCCCGGACGTCATCGAGAAGCGGCGGCAGAACGGTGTCTGGCGCCCGGCCGCCGCCGAGGAGATCCGGAAGGTGCGCGAGCAGGTCGCGGCGGCGGGGTGAGATCGTGGGTCAGCAGCGGATAGGGATTGGTCGCCACGCCGCCGATGTAGATCCCGTAGTGCAGGTGGGTCGGCGTCCCCTGCGCGTCCCCCGAGTCGCCGACATAGCCGAGCACGGTGCCCACCTCCACCCAGTCGCCGAGGCCGATCGCGGACCAGGCGTCGAGGTGGGCGTAGTAGTGGTTCCACCCGGCGGGCCCGAGCACCAGCACCCGCCGGCCGCCGAGCAGGTTCCACCCCTTGCGCACCACCACGCCGTGGGTGGTCGAGATCACCGGCGTGCCGCGGAGCGCGAAGATGTCCGTCCCCTCGTGCGCCCGCCCGCCGCTGCGGACGCCGCCCCAGGAGTCGGTGATCTGTTCCGGTTGGATCCCCTGGACCGGCATGGGGAGCGAGACGGGCGGCGGCTCGCGGTAGAGGTGGACGATGCGAACGGCGTTCTTCACGTAGGGCCAGGCCCAGACGAGGAACAGCGCGAGGATCGCCAGGAGGATCAGCAGGGGCAGTCTGCCGCGGATCGTTCGCCGTCTGGCCGTCCTCGCCTCGACCCTCATCCGGCCATCTTCCCTTTGGATGCCCTCCCGCCGCAACGTCCGTTCCCTTAGAATTCGTCGCCATGATCCGCTTCGCCGCCCCGCTCCTCGCCCTCGCCCTCGCCGTTCCAGGTCCCTCGCTCCCCGGCGTGAAGTTTCCAACTCCGACGGGGGACGTCTGGGTGGAGACCGCTTCCCCCGGTGCCGGCAAGCCGCGCGAAGGGGTGGGGCGCGGGGTGATCGAGGCGCCCCCCGAGCGGGTGTTCCGGGCGCTCGCCGACTACGGCCACTGGTCGGAATTCATGCCCTTCCTGGTGAAGTCCGACGCCACGCCCCAGGCGGACGGGTCGACCCTGGCCGAGCACGTGATGAAGCTCCCGGCGCCCACCGGCGAGCGCGATTACCGGGTGCGCTTCCGGTCGAAGGCCGAGGACGGCCCCGCCGGCAAGACCTGGACGATCGACTGGGCGTACGTCGCCGGTTCGGGAAACGTCAAGGACCACCACGGCTCCTGGACCTTGACAGCCCTGGGCCCCGGCCGCACCCTGGCCGTCCTGCGGCTCTACACCGATCCCGGCGGCCTCACCCCGCAATGGGCGGTCGATCGCGGCACCGCCGAGACGATCCCCTGGATCTTCCATGGCCTGCGCCAGCAGGTGAAGCGGTCGCGCTACGACGGTCCGGTGAGCTAGAATCCCTCCGTCCATTTCGCTCACCGACAGCAGGCCGAGGATCTATGAGCCAGAAGAAGAACGTGCTTCCCCTGGAAGTCCACCTGGGAACCGAGTTGCGCCGCCGCTCGGCCGAGCTCACCCGCGCCTGGCTCGACCGCCTCCTGGAGCGACTGGACGTCCACCCCCGCCGGATCTTCCCGGCCGAGGCCCTGCTCAACCATATCCCCGAGGTGCTGAGCTCCGTCTCGGATTACCTGTCGTCCGAAGGGGATGTGGCCTCGGAGAGGCTGGTGCAGGACGAGTTCGCCAAGCTGGCGCGTCTGCGCCGCGAGCAGGGATACGACATCGACGAGATCCTGGCCGAGTTCGAGATCCTCGGCGAGATCCTCTACAAGGCGTTGCGCGAGGATGCCCGGACCTTCGGCCGCAAGGTGGCGCCGGACTATGCGATCGAAGTCGCGGAACGCCTTCACCGGGCCCTGACCTCGATCACCGCGATCACCGCCACGACTTTCCGGGAGGAGGGGTTCCGCGACCGCCGCGAGCGGGCCCTCCTGCTCGGCGGGTTCGGGCGCGACCTCGCCCACGAGCTGCGCAACCGGCTGGCCTCGGCGGAGATCGCCCTCCACCTGCTGGCGAGCACGCCGGAGCCCGCCACCCAGGAGAAGGCGCTGCGCACGCTCCACCAGACGGTGCGGAGCCTCAAGGGGGTGGCGGACGACCTCCAGGCGCTGGCGATCGCCCAAGGGAGCGAGGAGACCGCCCAGGGGCGGCGGCTGTCGCTGCGCGCGCTGGTCGCCGAGACGGTCGAGGAGCTGCAGACGATGGCAGGCGAGCGGGGGGTGCGCCTCGAAGTCCAGGAGCCGATCCCCGACGTCCAGGTCGACGCGACCCGCGTCGAGCTGGCGCTGATCAACCTGGTGGGCAACGCCGTCAAGTACTCCGACCCCGGCGAGGAGGACCGCTGGGTCCGCCTCGGCGTCCAGCGGGCCGAGGAGGGCTACTGGCGGGTCTCGGTGGCGGACAACGGCCTCGGCATCCCCGCGGAGATGCACGCTCTCGTCTTCGAGCAGTTCGTCCGCGCCCACCCCGGAGTGGCCGACGGCACCGGCCTCGGCCTCGCCATCGTGCAGGCCGCCATCCAGCAGATGGGCGGCCGCATCTGGCTCGAGAGCACCCCCGGCGACGGCACCACCTTCCACTTCACGGTGGTCGATCCGCCGGCGGCGCGGGAATAGCCGGACGGATCTTGCATACGTCCTTCGGGGGGGTTGATTTACCCTCCGATTTGGAGCATCGTGAGACTCATCTCACAACAAGGAGACCAGGAATGAGCAGTGCAGAGCTGAAACGCCTCTTGGAGGATGTGCGGAAAGATCCCTGTCTGCTGGACGAGCTGCGGGCGCGGCGCCGCGATCCGGAAGCGGCGCTCGGCTGGGCCAGCGAGAGGGGCTATCACCTCGTCCTGGAGGACATCGCCGAGCTTGTGGATACCGATCGCGAGCTGTCGGACGACGACCTCGAGCAGGCCGCCGGCGGCGACGCCTGGCCGCCGGTCTAGGGTGTGGGGCCGGCAAGCTCCCCAGCGCCGGTCCTGACCTGCGCCGACTGGCTTGAGGTTATCGAGCCCCGGCTGACCGGGCCGCTCTTCGATCCCGAGACGGTCGGGCGGCTGCGGAATCTAGCCACCCTCCTGCCGGGCGAGTGCCAGGGGACGCTTGAGGCTCGCCTGGCGCCCGACAGGGCCCCGGTCGATCTGTCTCTCCGCGTGCGCACCGCGAGCGAGGCCTCCGGCATGGCGGCGCGGCTCCCCTCCTCGCCGCAGCGGCAGTTCCTCCTCCGCTGGGCCGAGGCTGAAGGGGAGCTGGCGCCCGTCCGCTCCATCTGGCTGGAATGGGACCTCGACCGCGAGCCGGTCGGGGATCTGCTCCCCGCTCCGGTGGTCTGCGCTAAGCTGCCGCGAGAGACCGACTCCGACTGGCTCACCGGCACCCTCCTCCCCGCTCTCCAGGGCCAACCGCTCCCAGCCGGCCAGCGCGCACGCATCCTCGCCTGCCTCGCAGCCCTGCCCCCCGCGGCTCCCCTGCTCTACGTGTTCGACCTGCGAGCGCGAAACAGCGCGGCGGTCCGCCTGGAGATCTTCGGCCTGGAGCCCGGCGAGATGGTCGGCTATCTCCGGCGCCTGATTCCGGAGAAGGCCCCCGCCGTCGAGACGGTCGCCCCGCTCTTCGCCGGAGTCGAGCGGCTCCATCTCTCGTTCGAGGTGACGGACGCCGTCCTGCCACGGATCGGGATCGAGGGGTCCTTCCCTCGCCAGCCCTCCCGGGAGCCCCGCTGGGCGTCCCTGTTCGAGCGGCTGGTCGAGAGGCGGCTCTGCTCGCCCGCGAAACGGGACGCGGCGCTCGCCTGGACGGGATACGACACGTTCTGGACGGCCGCGGAACGATGGCCGCTGGCTGCGATCGGACCTCGGGGCGTCTGCCTCCGCACCCTGAGCCACGTCAAGGTCGTCTGCGCGCCGGACCGCGAGCCCGAGGCGAAGGTCTACCTCGTGTTCGGGCCGCCCGACCGCTCCAGCAACGGGGTGGCAAGCTCCATGGCGAGCCGGTCCGACCTCTCCACGTAGGTGGGGAGCCGCAGCTCCGCGAAGATCCGGCGGGCCTCGCCGAGCTCCGTCGCGGCCGCTTGGGAGCCGGCCCCGGCCACGCGGGCCAGCTCGAGCCGGGTGCGCCCGACCTCGAACGGAGCCCGGATCGAGCGGAAGCTGTCGAGGGCCTCCCGCAGCCATAGCTCCGCCGCCTCCCGGTCGCCCTCCTCCCGGGTGATCCGGCCGAGAGCCCGCTGCGCCATGCCGCTGCCATACCGGAAGCGGACCGCTTCGGTGACCGCGAGCGCCTCGTGCGCG
>DASWQX010000364.1:0-3250 GCA_036403495.1 Thermoanaerobaculia bacterium | reverse complement strand
CCGCAGGCGGTGGAAGCTGACGCCGCCGCTGTAGAGAATCTCGGCCGGCGGCAGGCTCGTCCACGGCGGCAGGTCGCGCAGCCGCCCGGGAGCGGCGAAGCGGCGGGCCAGGAACTCCGCCGAGCAGCGGCCGAGGTTGGTGGCGCGGCTCGAATGGGTGAGGGTCAGGATGCCCCGGAGCGATTCAGGCGGCATCGGATCAGGCGGCATCACGCCGCCGTTCGCGGTGGACACGGTCGATGAGGTCCAAGTAGCGGGCGACCACCGCGTCCCGGTCGCAGAGCGCGCCGACCTTCGCCCGCAGCCGTTCGCCCCAGGCCGGCCCGGCCGCCGCCAGGGCCCGCCGCAGCGACGGCGCGTCGGGAACCCCCTCGGCGCCATCGACGCCATCGACGAACAGGATCTCGTCCGCGAACAGCTCGGGGAGCGCTCCCACCCGGGTCGAGATCACCGGCACGCCCAACCGGCCGGCCTCCACCACCACCACCGGGAAGCCCTCGTGGCGGGAGACCACGGCCAGGGCGTCGACGCTGCGCAGCAGGGTCCCCAGGTCCCGTCCCGGAGGGAGGAACCGCACCCGCTCCCCCGCCCGCCGCATCAGGTCCGCGACGGTGAGCAGCGGCGTGTCAAGCGCCTGCAAGAGCAGGTTGCAGCCGATCTCTTCCACGTGGTCGATCAGCCAGGAGACGTTCTTCAACGGCACCAGCCGTCCCGCCCAGCCGAGCGTCTTCCGCGCAGGCTCCGCAGGGAAAAACTCGCGCTGCGGCCCGACGAGGCGAGCGAGCGAGCAGGTGTTGGGGATGAAGCAGGCGCCGGGGATCCGCCGCGCCACCGCGGGCGACACGCAGACCAGGGCATCGATCACCCGCCGCCAGCGCCGCGCGAACCCGGGGCCGTCGACGGCGCGGTCGGTGTGGACCACGCGGATCGAGCCCGGCCTCCGGACGTAGGCCGAGAGCGCCTTCGGAACGGCGTTCGACACGCCATACCAGAGCACCACGTCGGCCGCGCGCAGCCGCGGCCGGAGCTCCCAGCGCTCGCGGAGGAAGGCCGCCCGGCCGAAGCGCTCCGCCAGCTCCCCGCGGATGGTCGCGACACCCTCCGTCTCCATCTGATCGAGGGCGCAGACGTCGAGGTCGACCGCCTCCCGCAGCCCCTCGGCGACCTCCATCATGGCGGTCTCGCCGCCGCCCAGGACGACGTGGGGAAACACCAGGCAGAGCGTCACTTTGGGCATGGGGCACTAGACTAATCCAACATGCGCCTCTACCTCATCCGGCACGCCGAGCCGGCCTACCCGCGCGACGCGCTCACCGCCCGCGGCCATCGCCAGGCGCGGGCCCTGGCGCGCCGGCTTTCCAACCTGGACATCGATCGCGTCTGCAGCTCGCCGATGAACCGGGCGCTGGAGACGGCGGCGTACACGGCGAAGCGGCTGATCCTGGAGGTCGAGGTCGAGCCCTGGGCCCGCGAGCTCGAGGACTGGTGGATTCCCGATGAAGCCGTCGGCGAGCTCCCCGCCTGGCAGGTGGATGCCGCGATCCTCCGCACCCTGGGACGAGAAGACTGGCATGTCAGCCCGCCGTTGGACGCGCCGCACCTGCGTCAGGGGTTCGAGCGGCTGTGCGCCGACGCCGACGCCTTCCTCGCCCGCCAGGGCTGCCGCCGCGATGGCGCCACCTACCGGCTCGAAGGGCCGCCAAACCAGGGGATCGCCCTCTTCTGCCACGCCGGCCTGGCGCTGACCTGGCTGGCCCACCTGCTGGCGATCCCCCCGCCGCTGGTCTGGGCGGGCTTCTCCCTGCCGCCGGCCTCGGTGACGACCATCCAGTTCGAGACACTGGCCGGGGGCGGAGCGGCGGCCCGCTGCCTCGGCCTGGGAGACGTGGGGTTGCAGCCCCCGTAGCGCAACGCCTCCGCGCCCGGGCATTCATGCCCGGGCGGCGAAGGCTCCCTGCACCCAACGGAGCCACCACCCTCCTCCCACCCGGAGGAAGGAGGGTGGGCCGGAGATCGATCTCCTAGTGGTGCCGGTCGTAGCCGACGCCCTTCTCCACCTGGGAGATGGCGTCGTTGACGAGGGCGATGGCCTTCATGCGATGGCCCCCCTTGTCCGCATCGGCCTTGTCGAGCTCGGCGCGGGCGGCGCGCAGATGGTCGAGAGCGGCCTGCATGTGCGGCTGGTCGGCGCTGGCGCGACCGATGATGCAGCCAGTGAGAAGGACGAGGCAGAGGAGGCAGGCAACGACGACGCGGTTCCGGGACATTTTCATGCCGTTTCTTCCTTTCATCGTGCACGACGGATCAGCCCGTCGGGATGGCCGGCTCATACGACGAAGGAGATTGTAAACGAGTTGTATCGCCAAGGGGTAGGGGCGCGATAAGGGCAGCCCGCTTCGATCAGCCTGCGCGGCCTGCGACCTCATCCCCTATCCCCTTCTCCTAAAGGAGAAGGGGGACGACTTTGGAGTCCATCCTTTCAGCCAAGCCCTCCCTCTCCTTTAGGAGAGGGACCGAGGGTGAGGTCGCAGGCCTCGGAGGTGGCGCCGGAAAGGACGTTCCCGTCCTACGGCAACCGGAGCACCAGCAGCGTCTGGTCGTCCTCACGGGGGGCGTTGGCGGTGAAGCGGGTGACGTCGGCGAGGACGCCGTCGCGCAGCCCCTCGACGCCGCGGCCGGCGTGCTGCGCCAGGCTCGCCTCCAGCCGCTCGAAGCCGAACATGTCCTCGCTCCCCTCCCGCCGCGCCTCGACCACGCCGTCGCTGAACAGGAAGAGGGTGTCGCCGGGCGCCAGCCGGGCGGTGTGGGGATCGATCAGCAGCTTTCCCCGCACGCCCAGCGGGTAGGCGATCGACTCCATCATCTCCACCCGCCCCGTGGCCGTGATCCGGTAGGGGTGCAGATGGCCGGCGCTGGCGTAGACCATCTCCAGCCGCCGCGGATCGATGACCGCATAGACGAGGGTGGTCAGCAGCCGCTTGCGGGCGGTCTGGAAGACGGTGCGGTTGAGGGTCTGGAAGACCGCCGCGACCTCCGGGTCGAAGGTCACCTGCACCGCCAGCGCCGACTTCGCCATCGACATGATCAGCCCGGAGGAGACGCCGTGGCCGGCGACGTCCCCCACCGCCACGGCGAGCCGGCCGTCCTCCAGCGCCAGCACGTCGTAGAAGTCCCCGCCCACCTCGGACGCCGGCAGGTAGGCGTGCGCGATGTCCACTCCGGCGAGGCGTGGCGGCAGATCGGGAAGGAT
>DASWQX010000363.1:0-1873 GCA_036403495.1 Thermoanaerobaculia bacterium | reverse complement strand
ACCCCCTCGACCCCACCCAGGGCCGCTTCCAACTCCGACAGCATGCGGTCGCGGTTGGCGCGGTAGAACGGCAGCTTCTCCGCCAGGATGGGCTTGAGCGAGCCCCCCGTAGCGAGCAGGATGCCGCCGGCGATCGCCTGCACCACGGTCGAGGTGTTGACCGTGGTCAGGCTCTTGACCTTCGACAGCTCGGCGGCGAGCGGCACCCGCTCGCCCGTGGGAAGCACGACCCGCTGGTCGGCGACCAGGTAGCCGAGCCGCAGGCCGGGGAAGAGGGTCTTCGAGAAGCTCCCCATATAGATCACCACGCCGCGCTCGTCGAGCGCCTTGAGGGTGGGCAGCGGTGGGCCGTCGTAGGAGAACATGCCGTAGGGGTTGTCCTCCCAGATCAGCATCCCGTGCTCGCCGGCGAGGTCGAGCAGGGCACGGCGGGCGTCCACCGGCATCCGGGTGCCAAGGGGGTTGTTGAAGTCGGGCACGTCGTAGAGCGCGCGCGGCCGCAGTCCCAGCCGCCGGGCCTCGGCGATCCCCGCGCAGACGGCCTCGGGGTCGAGCCCGCCCTCGCCCGTGGGGACCGGGATGAGCGTCAGCCCCAGGATGCGGGCGAGGCCGGGGATGCCGATGTAGGCGGGATCGCTCACCAGCAGCGCGTCCGCCGCCGGATCGATCAGCCCCAGCAGGAGGATCGCCATCCCCTCCTGGCAGCCTGTGGTGACGACGATCGACTCCGGGGCGGCGGCGATCCCCTCGTCGGCCGCGAGCTGGCGCGCGATGAGGTCGTTGATGATGCCGTTGGTCCGGTTGTACTGCCCGAGGTCGTTCCACACCGCCCGCGCCGGATTCCCGGTCTCCCGGGCGCGCGCCGCGACCCACCCCGCCGCCGCCCCGAGGCTCCGCTCGACGTCGAAGAACCGTTCGGACGGCCGCCCAGGAGCGAACGAGACCGCCTCCGGATAGCGGAGCACGACCTCGTTCAGGAAGTTCATCACGTCGAGCAGCGGATCGGCGAGCCAGCTCTTGAGAGTGATCTCCATCGGCCGGCCGCCCCTCAGAAGGCGTTCTTCTTCTCGAGCTGCTCGAAGAGCGACTGCACGCTCTGGTCGGTGAAATCGCCGCCCAGCCGCTCGATGAACTCGAACATGATCCCCGAGCCCGGATCGCGGGAGGAGAAGATCTGCCGCAGGCCGGGGCTCTGGATGACGGTGGTGTCGAACTCCATGCCCGCCGCCGCAAGCTCCTCCGCCATCTTCGGCAGGTCCTCGACGCCGACGGCGATGTGCTGGACGCCGGGCCCGAAGTGCTCGACGAAGCGGGAGACCTGCGATTCGGGGGTGGTCCCCTCCAGCAGCACGAAGGTCACCGGGCCGGCGACGAGCACGGCCGAGATCATGGCCGTGGCCTTGCCTTCGGTCCGCCGACGCTCCTTGAGCTCGAAGCCCAGGACCTCGGTGTAGAAGCGGATCGACTCCTCGAGGTCGCGGACGGCGATGGCGACGTGGTCGATCGAACGGGCGTACTTGGCGAGCAAGGCCTGAGGCCGGGCTTCACTGTTCATGGCAAGGTTCCTCCAGAGGGATCGCGAGCGGGGTTTGGGGGGTGCTTGCGGGACATCGTAGTAAGGAGTGCACCGCCCACCGGCGCGCGGGACTTCCGCCGGCGGCGAGAGTACCACCGCCCTCCGGCGAGCCCAAACCTGTTCATTTGGCCCTAGAAGTTCTAGGGCGAAGAAGTTTGGACCCCCTTTTTCCGTCTTATTCGGGCAGGAGGATTCACTGCCCATGGACGAAAGAGATCGACTCGACACCGGCTACCAGCACCTCTTCTCCCACCCTCGGATGGTCCACGACCTGCTCGGCGGCTTCCTGCCGGAGGA
>DASWQX010000362.1:0-2519 GCA_036403495.1 Thermoanaerobaculia bacterium | reverse complement strand
AACGTGGCCCCCTGGCTCTTGATCTGGTCGAGCGTGCCCTGCACGAGCTGCTCGGCGACTCCCTCGCCGCGCAGCTCCTCGGGGACGAAGGTGTGTTGAAGGTCGTAGACGTCGCCGGTCTTCACGTATTCGATCACCGCCTCGTGGCCGTCCACGGTGACGTAGAACTTTCTCGCCGTCTCATCATTGCGCACTTCCAGGCTCATCGCTCTCTCCTCCCCTCTCCCAGGGCTGCGAGGCGCTCGCCGGCCAGCCGGTCCGCGGCGGCATGGGGCGGAATCCCCTCCTCGCGGGCGAGCCGGAGCACCGCCGAAAGCGTATCGTAGATCGTCTCGATCCGCTCGCGCGTCTCCTCCTCGCTCCAGCCGAGGATCTCCCGGCAGCCGCCGATGACGCCGCCGGCGTTGGCCACGTAGTCCGGGACATAGAGGATTCCCCAGTCGGCGAGCCGCCTGCCGTCGTCGTCCTCCCAGAGCTGGTTATTGGCGGCGCCGGCCACGATCTCCACCCGCAGGCTGGGGATCGTCTCCGCGTTCAGGATGCCGCCGAGAGCGCAGGGCGCGAAGAGGTCCGCCTCGACGCTCTGGATCTCCGTTGGATCGACCGCTTCCGCGCCCGTGGCCTCCACCGTCCTCCGCACCCGCTCGGGATCGAGATCGGCCACCCGCAGGCGGGCTCCGGCGGCCGCGAGCTCGCGGGCGAGCAGGAAGCCGACGTGGCCGCACCCCTGGATCGCCACCGTCCGTCCGGCCAGATCCTCGGAGCCCCAGCGATGGAGGGCCGCGGCCCTCATCGCCCGCACCACGCCGTGCGCGGTGTCCGGCGAAGGATCGCCGAGAATCCCCGCCACGTGCGCGGTCTCCGTGCGCAGGATCTCCATATCCGCCGGGCTGGTGCCGGCGTCTTCTCCCGCCGTGTAGAGGCCGCCGAGCCGCTCGATCGCCCGGCCGTGCGCGCGGAAGAGCGCCTCGCGATCTTGTGAGACTTCACGCAGGATGACCGATTTTCCGCCGCCGAGCGGCAGTCCGGCCATGACGTTCTTGAAGGTCATGCCGCGCGACAGCCGCAAGGCGTCCGTCACCGCCTCCGGCTCGCTGGCGTAGGTCCAGTAGCGCGTGCCGCCCACCGCCGGTCCCGCCGCGGTGCTGTGAATGGCGATCACCGCGCGATAGCCGGCTTCCGGGTCACGGCAGAAGACCACGCGCTCGTGATCGGTGCCGGTCGCGAGCTCCTCCAGGGTGAGGCTCATCGCTGTCCCCCTTCGGCGAATCGGTTGCGGGCGCGCACAGCGGTATCCGGGAAGTCGCTGAACAGGCCGTCGACGCCGAGCGAGAAAAACTGATCGTATTCGCGCTCCGGATCGCCCGCGTAGTCCGGTGCCAGGAAAGTGCCGTCGCTGCGGAAGGTCCAGGGGTGGACGAGCAGGCCGGCGCGATGGGCATCCTCCACCAGCGTGGTCGGAGGGAGAAGATGGCCGTCAGAGCCCGCGGGAACGATCATTCGTTTATAGGGTCCGATACCGTCGGCGTAAGCGGCGATCCCGGCAAGGCCCGCGGGAGTCGCGAGATCCTGATAGGTTCGCTCATCGCTCGACACCGTGAAGTCCCAGGGCTGCCCATGGTCGTCGAGGAGTTGGATGATCGGAAGATCGGTCGAGTTTCGCAATTCTTTCAGGTTCCCCACCTCGAACGATTGCAGAAATACCGGCGCCGTCCGTCCCTGATAGCCAGCCCTCTGTAAGGCGAGCAGCAGAGGCGGTTCCAGCGGCAGGCCGAGCGAGCGGAAATAGGTCGGATGCTTGGTTTCAGGGTAGATGCCGACGCCCTTCCGGCGAGCCAGCTCCAGCACCTCGGAGAAAGCTGGCACCTCGAAGCGGCCGTTGAAGGATTGATTCCGGAACGGCAGGCGCTCCTTGGCCCGTAGCGTCTTGATCTCGGCGAGCGTGAAGTCCTCGCTGAACCAGCCGGTGACCTCGCGGCCGTCGATCCGCCGGGTTGTCTTGCGCGCCGCGAATTCCGGATGTCCGGCGACGTCGGTGGTCTCCGAGATCTCGTTCTCATGGCGGGCGATCAGAACGCCGTCGCGCGTCGAAACCAGGTCCGGCTCGATGAAATCGGCACCCATCTCGATCGCCAGCTCATAGGACGCCAAGGTGTGCTCGGGCCGGTAGCCGCTGGCGCCGCGGTGGCCGATGACGATGGGAGTCAAACGAGGAAGTCTTCCAAGGTTTTGCTGCTTATTCTCGCCAGAGATCTTCGTCTACCTGACGGAGATACTCCGTGGCCTTCTCGAACTCGGCGGCATCATCTTCGCTCCAGGTTCCCGCAAAGAAATCCAGATCGTGGAAGGTGAGATTCTCATCAAGGTTAATAATTGGTTCTTTCATAATTCTACTCTGTCAGATTCACCTTGGCTTTGGCGTTGGCCCTCATCACCCCGGCCCTCTTCTCCCGTCCCCTCCCACCCTCCCTCACCGGGAGAAGAGGGAGAAAAGCAAAAGCAAAGACCAGGACCGTTTT
>DASWQX010000361.1:0-2197 GCA_036403495.1 Thermoanaerobaculia bacterium | reverse complement strand
CGACGCGCTCGCCGCCTTCGAGAGCGCGGAGCAGATCGCGCCGCAGGCGCCGGACACTGCCTACGTGCTGGTCGAGCACGCGCAGCTCCTGGACCGCATGGCCCAGTACGAGCGCAGCGCGCCGGTGCGCGACGATTCGCTGCGCAAGGCGGCGGAGAAGGTCGCCGCCGCCCGCGTGCTGGCCCCCGACAACCTCGACGTGCTGCGCGCCACCGGCGAGGTCTACATCGACCTCGCGGCCATCGACCCCGCCGCGATGGCCACCGCCCGCGACGCCCTGGAGGCGGTGCGCCGGCGCGATCCGCAGGACGCGCCGTCGTTCCTCACCCTGGGGCGGATCTACCTCGATCAGAACCAGCCGGACAAGGCCGCCGCCGTGTTCCACGAGCTGGTCGACAACGTCCCCCAGCAGCGCACCGCCTACGCCCTGCTGGTCGAGTCGCTGATGCGGGCCAACAAGCCGGAGGAGGCGCAGAAGGCGCTGCAGGAGATCCTCGGCTTCGATCCCACCTCGCTGGAGGCGCGGCTGACGCTCGCCGACCTCCAGAGCCGCAGCGGCCGGATGGCGGCGGCCCTGGACACCCTGCGCGGCGGGCCCGACGAGGTGCGCGACGATCCCCGCCTGAAGCGCCAGCTCGCCTGGGCGCTCTATCAGAACGGCGACCTCGACGGCGCGCTGAAGGCGCTCGACGCGCTGGCGATCCCCAGCGCCGGAGCCGCCGGCGCCGGCGGCTCGCCGCCGCCGGGGCAGAGCCCGGCCGAGAGCGCGACCGCCCTGAACCTCCTGCGCGGCATGATCTACACCGCCCAGGGGCGCAACGACGACGCCATCGCCCTGCTGACCAAGGTCCACGACGCCGATCCCAAGGAGCCGGGCGTCACCCTGACCCTGGCGCGGGTGCTCGAGCGCGCCGGCCGGCGCGCCGACGCGGCGGCGCTGCTCGACCGCCTCGCCGCCGCCCTGGAGAAGGACGGCAAGGCCAAGGAGGCTCAGGAGGCCCGCCTCGAGGCCGCCCAGGTCTTCTACGACGGCAAGCAGTGGGACAAGGTCGAATCCTCCCTGCGCCCCCTGCTCACCGCCACCGACGACGCCGTCCGCCTCCAGGCGGTGTCGCTGCAGGCGGACGCCTTCGCCAGGGACAAGCGGTACGACGAGGCGCTGGCGCTGCTCGGCAAGGAAAAGGATTCGCCGCCGGTGCTGGCCAAGCGGGCCGAGGTGCTGAGCAAGGCCGGCCGCGACGCCGAGTCCGAGAAGATCCTCGGCGACCTCGCCGCCGGCGACGAGCGCTCGCAGAGCCTCGCGGCGCAGACCGCCCAGCGGCTGGAAAAGTACCAGGAGTCGATCCCGATGCTGGAGAAGCTCGCCGCGGCCCACCCCGACCAGGCGCCCACCGGCTTCCTGCTCGGGGCGGCCTACGAGCGCTCCGGCCAGCGTGACCGGGCGGTGGCGGAGTTCCGCCGCGTCCTGGCGATCGATCCCGACTTCCATGCCGCGCTGAACTACCTCGGCTATACCTTCGCCGAGGCGGGGATCAACCTCGACGAGGCGGTGCGGCTGGTGAGCCGGGCGGTGGCGCTCGACCCCGACAACGGCGCCTACGTCGATTCGCTCGGCTGGGCCTACTATCGAATCGGCCGTCCGGAGCAGGCTCGCGGCTACCTCGAACGGGCCGCGCGCCTCGAGCCCGAGGACGCGACGTTGCAGGAGCACCTGGGGGATGTCTATGTTGCGTTGGGGCAGAAGGAGAGGGCGCGGCAGGCCTATCAGCGGTCGCTCGAGCTCGGAGGAGACAACGCCGACAAGGTCCGGCGCAAGCTGGGCGACCTCGGCAAGGCGGGCCCTCACTCCTAGCGCGGCGGCCATCCTCCTCGTCCTGGCCGGCTGCGCGGGCGCCAAGACCCCCGCTCCCAGGCCGCTGCCGGCCCGCGGCGCCGCGCCGTGGGAGATCCCCCAGGGGGCCTACGGCTCCCAGCGGCTCTACCGGGTGAGCTACTCGGGGCCGGAAGGGGAGGGCTCCTTCCGGGTCACCCTCCGCCTGGTCTCCCCCGTCCGCTACCAGATCCAGGCCGTCGATCCGCTCGGCCGGGCCCTCTGGAGCCTGGACGTGGTGAGCGACTCCGGCCTCTCGCTCAACCACCGCAACCGCACCTTCTGCCATTTTGACGGACGTATCGACGCCACCGGGGCCTCTCTGGG
>DASWQX010000360.1:0-6857 GCA_036403495.1 Thermoanaerobaculia bacterium | reverse complement strand
CCTCACCGAAGAGACCGACGCCTTCCTGGACATCGTCGCCGTCAGCGGCCGGGAGCAGCCCGCGGCGGACTTCATCGCCGGCCGGCTCGCCGGCCTGCCGGTGACCCGGGACTCCCTCGGCAACGTCCTGCTCACCGTGGGCTCCGGGGAGCCGCGGCGGCTGGTGGCCTGCGCGCTCGGCGAGCCGGGGCTGATCGTCAGCGGCATCCAGGAGGACGGCTACCTCCGCGTGGTCCCGGACGCCGGCGGTCCGCTCGGCGCGCTCTGGACGCAATCCTTCGAGGGGCAGACGGTGGTGATCGGCGGCGCCCAGGGGTGGCGGCCGGGCGCGGTGGCACTACCCTCGGTCCATCTGACGCAAGGGACCCGCGCGCCTCGCGAGACGCCCTTCTCGACCGAGGATCTCTACATCGACGTCGGCGCCGAGAGCGCCGCCGAGGTGGCGGCGATGGGCATCCGGCTGATGGACCCGGTCGCGCTGATCCGCCGGCCGTCGAAGCTGGCGGGCGGCCTCGTCGCCGCTCCCGTCGCCGCGCAGAAAGGCTCCTGCGCCGCTCTGGCCGACGCCGCCCGCCGGTACAGCCTTTCCCCCGGGAGCGGCACCGTGGTCTTCGCCTGGACGGTGTCGGACAACCTGAACCGCGCCGGCCTTCAGCACGTCGAGCGTGAGCGCGGGCCTTTTCAGGAGGTGCTCCTGCTCGGCGCTGGCTTTGGCTGGGAGGCCGTCGAAGGCAAGCCCCCAATCCCAAAACCGCTACCGGCGCCTGGAACCGGTTCGATCGGAGCCGGCAATCTGCCCGGTGCCCTCACCGGCCTGACGGCGGCTCCCCATCTCGAATCGGGCGGCGGTTTCAGCGGGACGATCGACTGGGGCGCCGCGCGCGTGGGCTATCTCGGCCTTCCCGCCCGCTATCCCGGAACGCCGGTCGAGACGATCGCCGTCCGCGATATCCAGGCGCTCTCGGACACCCTGCTCCAGGCGCTCGGCGGGCGCGCCGCTACCGTGGCGGGTCCGCCCCTCCCGTCCCCATCGGAGATCGTCGAGACCGCCGAAGGCCACGAGGAGGCCGCCCATCTCCTGGCCACGCTGGTTGCCCGCTACGGCGTGAGCGGAGCCGAGGCGCCTGTCCGCGAGGAGATCCTGAAAGACCTCCCATCCTGGGCGAAACCGGAGACGGACAAGGCCGGCAACGTCACCGTGACCATCGAGAACGGCGGCGCCGCGGGCGATCCCCTCCTTTTCGTCGCCCATCAGGACGAGGTCGGTTTCCGCGTCGAGGAGGTGCTGGCGGACGGCCGCCTCCGCCTTCAGAAGCGGGGCGGCCTCCTCGCCTCGGTCTGGGAGGCGCAGGCCGCGCTGGTCCACGGCGACCGCGGTCCGGTGCCCGCCGTCTTCGAGCCGCGCGAGGACTGGTGGACCGCCACCAAAGCGCCGCTCGCCAACGCTCCGACGGTCTATCTGGGAGTCTCTTCCGCACGGGAGGCCGCGGCGCTGGGGATCCACGCGGGGAGCACCGTCACCATGCCGAAACGGATGTTCCGCCTCGGCCCTCATCGCGTCCTCGCCCGCGCCTTCGACGACCGCGTCGGCGCGACCGCCCTGCTCCTCGCCCTGCGGCGGCTCGATCCCACCAAGCTGCACCGAAGAGTGATCTTCGCCTGGTCGGTCGGCGAGGAGACGGGCCTCGAAGGCTCCACCGCCCTCGCGGCCCGCCTCAAGGGACTCTCCGAGGTCCACGCCATCGACACCTTCGTTTCCGCGGACTCGCCTATCGAATCGAAGCGCTTCGCCGACGCCCGCCTCGGGCATGGCGCCGTGCTGCGCGCCATGGACAACGGCTATCTGGCTCCCCGCGAGCTGATTGATAGTTTCCTGGACCTGGCAAAGCGGTCCGGCATCCCCCTCCAGGTCGGATTCACCGGCGGCGCCACCGACGGCATGCCCTTCCTCCCCGATGGCCCCGCCATGCTCCCCTTCTCCTGGCCCGGCCGCTACTCCCACTCCCCCATCGAAGTGGCCGACCTGAGAGACCTCGAAGCCCTGGTGGACCTGGTCGTCGCCACCGCGATGGAGCCGCCATCTCACCCACCGTCCCGTTGAGGAAACTCTCCCGCCGCGGGCCCTCCCTCTCCCTCCGGGAGAGGGACCGAGGGTGAGGTTTCGAAGGGCACGCCGACCCGCTGTGTACCGGCCGTCTGTACGTCCCGAGCTCTCCGTCTGCGTTGATCTGCTGTCGCCCCTTCGGGGCTTTGGAATTTTCTGGATCGCCCTACCTGGGGCTCGCGCCCCAGGCTACACGCCGTTACCCCTTCGGGGCAAAGCCCCTTACGCCTTCAACCCATACCGCTCCATCTTGATCGCCAGCCCATTACGTGACACCCCGAGCAGCCGCGCGGCGTGGGACTTGTTGCCGTTGGTCCGCCGCAGGGCCTCGCGGATCGCCACCTGCTCGGCGCTGCTGACCAGGCGCTCCAGCTCGAGATCCGAGGCGGCGTCGACCTTCGTGGTGGCGGCCAGGGGTCCGTTGCGCACCCGCTCGGGGAGGAGATTGACGTCCACCGGCCGCCCCGCCGGCGCCATGTGGACGAGCTGGCGGGCGATGTTCTCCAATTCGGCGAGATTGCCCGGGTAGTCGTAGCTCAGCAGCGCCGACATCGCCTTGACGGTGATCCCCTGGATGCGCTTGCCCGATTCGTGGCAGAACCGGTTGATGTACGACTGGATCAGGATCGGCAGGTCCTCGCGGCGGTCGCGCAGCGGCGGCACCTCGATCATGAACTGCGACAGCCGGTAGGCGAGGTCGACCCGGAAGCGGTCCTGGGTCACCACCGAATCGAGCGGCGCGCGGCTCCCCACCACCAGCCGCACGTCCACGGCGTGCGCCTCGTTGCTCCCCGTGGGCTCGACCTGCCCCGAGCGCAGGTAGCGCACCAGCCGCGCCTGGAGATCCATCGGAAGCTGCTCGATCTCGTCGAGGAAGAGCGTGCCGCCGTTGGCCAGCACCAGCTTCCCCTCGCGCCGCACCGGCCCCCCCTTGCCCGGAATCTCGGCGCCGAAGAGGTCTGCCTCGATCTGCTGCGGCTTGGCGCCGCCGCAGGTCGCCGTGATGAACGGCCCCTGCCGACGCGGCCCCGAGAGGTGGAGCGACTTGGCCAGCAGATCCTTGCCCACGCCCGGATCGCCGGAGAGCAGCACGTGGACCGGCGGATCGATCGCCGAACGGAGCATCTCGACCACCTGCTTCATCGCCGCCGACTCGCCCACCACCAGGTTGGGATCGAGCGTCAGATCCTGCTGCCCGGGGTGGCCGGGAAGGATCGGCTCGTACCACCCGACGTGGTGGACCAGCCCGAGCACCAGCAGGTGCCCCAGCGCGCTCAGCGCGAGCACCGGCGTCCACTCCTCGGGCGAGAAGCGCGGGAAGGCGGCGACCAGCGTGTAGCCCCGGTCGAGCGCCACGAAGGAGTGATGGAAGATCCACGCCGGCGCCTCGCCCAGCAGGCCGAGGAACGAGCCCTCCTTGGGAACGCCCCCCGCATGGCCCGCGCCGCCGCCGTTGCGTTGGCCGTCGCGCTGCTTGAGGATCTGGCTGAGCAGCGCCTCGCCGCTCGCCAGCCACGCCGGATCGGTGGTCACCACCAGCTTCAGCGCGGCCCCCTCCAGCTCCCCCACCAGCAGGAACATGGCGCCACCGCCGAAGTCCGCCAGCACCTGGTTGAGCAGCGCCTCCGAGGTCGTCCGGCTCTCGGCGTCGCCGAGCACCCACTCGCTCATCCGGTTCAGATGGCCGATCATCTTCAGCGGCGTGATCACCGGCGGCCCGTCCAGCCGCGTCTCCTCGACCGGCGGGGGCGGCGCCTTCTCCGGCCCGGGGGCGACGTCCTCAACCAGCAGCGTCACGCCGCCCAGCCGGATCTCGTCCAGCACCTCCAGCGTCGCCTCCCGCACCTTGCGGCCGCTCACCAGCAGCCCCTTGCGCGTCCCCAGGTCCTCGATCCGCAGCGAGGTGCCGTCATACGTGATCTTGGCGTGCTTCTGCGCCACCCCCGCGTACGGCAGGAAGATGTCGCACTCGGGCCAGCTCCCGATGATCAGCTCGCTTCGATGAATGGGGAACCGGCGCACCCCGTCCGGCGCATAGGCGACAAGTCTCAACATCGACAGAAGTCTATCTCACCCCATGGGAAACCCTGTGGCAGGGTTCTTGCGAGAGCGAAAAGCCGCAACCAGGTGATTCTCACCCTGACCCCTCCAAGGAGATCTCCCATGAACCAAAATTTCGCCAAGAAGGCCCTCTTCGCCGCTTGTTGCGGCGTCCTTGCCGCTCTCCTGCCGCTGCCGGCCGCCGCGCAGCAGACCCCCGCGCAGCAGACCTCCGCGCCGACGATGCGCGTGATCGAGAAGGGCGAGCACCTCAAGGGCGCGGTCCAGTTCAATGAAGCGGACCTGGCCGGCAAGGCCTGCACGGTCCAGACGATCGCCTGCGGCCAGACCGTGAGCGGCACGCTCGCCTCGACCGACTGCACCACCAGCAAAAGCTCCTATGCCGATCTCTATCAGTTCCCCGGGACCTCGGGCCAGACCGTCACGATCACCCAGCGTTCCACCAGCGTCGACTCCTACCTGGCCCTCTTCGACCCGTCGAACCAGGACGTGGCGGAGAACAACAACGGCGGCGGCGGCAACGACGCGCAGCTCGTGGTCCAGCTCAACTCCTCCGGCACCTGGGAGATCGTCGCCACCAGCAACTCCGCCGCGGAGACCGGCGCCTACACGCTGACCCTCAACTGCGGCACCACCGGCGGCACCGCCCCCGCGGCGCCCAGCCAGCTCCAGGCCACGGCCGTCGCCTCCAATGAAATCGACCTCACCTGGCACGACAATTCGAACAATGAGACCGGCTTCGCCATCGATGCGATCATCAATGGTGTCTTCCAGCAGTTCGCCACCGTCAGCGCCAATGTCACCTCGGCCCGGGTTACCCAATTGTCGCCGCAGACCAGCTACACCTTCCGCGTGCGCGCCCTCAACGGCACCACCTCCTCCGCCCCCTCCAACCAGGTGACGGCGACCACCCCGGCCGGCACCGGCGGCGGCGGTGGCTACCTGAGCACCAGCGCCATCCCTAACTTCCAGTTCAAGGTGCGGATCTTCAACACGACGACCCCCACCGCCGGCGCCAAGGAGACCGACTGCATCCCCGAGACCCTCTGCGTGAGCGGCGCCCTCCCCGGCCGGTCGGAAGTCTTCGTCCGCGTCGTCGGTCCGCGCCCCAACGGCTATCTCTGGCCGACGATCGTCCGTTTCACCCCCTCGCGCGTCGAGGTGGACGTCATGCAGATCAGCACCGGGATCACCAAGACCTACGTGCTGCCCGCCGTGCCCTCCGACTCGGATGAGCTCAGCGGCCTGCAGGACCGCACCGGCTTCCTGCCGTAAGCGGCCGCTTTTGTAGGGGCGGCCCTATGTGGCCGCCCTGGGTAGGGGAAAACCCTCGAAAACGTGAAACCTGGGCGGGCAAACGCACCCCGCCCGCCCAGGGCGGCCACACAGGGCCGCCCCTACATTTCTTCTCCCCGCTTTCTTTTGACTAACTTTCTCCCTCTTCTCCCCGGCAGGGGCGGTGCTATCCTCCTCCTCCGTGAACGACCTCTTCCTCCGAACCTGCCGCGGTGAGGCCACCGAGCGGCGCCCCGTCTGGCTGATGCGCCAAGCCGGCCGCTACCTCCCCGAATACCGGGCCATCCGCCAGAAGGTGGATTTCCTGACCCTCTGCAAGACCCCCGAGCTCGCCGCCGAGGTGA
This sequence comes from Thermoanaerobaculia bacterium, assembly GCA_036403495.1. Classification (GTDB taxonomy): domain Bacteria; phylum Acidobacteriota; class Thermoanaerobaculia; order Multivoradales; family UBA5704; genus DATARR01. The sequence goes on along the minus strand of DASWQX010000360.1, from coordinate 1,052 downwards.
CGATCCAGCCGGTCGACATCCTCGGCGTGGACGCAGCCATCCTCTTCGCCGACATCCTGCTGCCGCTGGAGGCGATGGGCGCCGAGCTGCAATTCGTCAAGGGGGACGGCCCCAGCTTCCCTCACCCCGTGCGCACCCGCGAGGACATCGCCCGCCTGCGCGAGCCGAACGTCGACGAGACCTTGGGCTACGTCTTCGACGCCATGCGCCTCGTCCGCCGCGAGCTCGCCGGCCGCGTACCCGTCCTCGGCTTCGGGGGCACTCCCTGGACCCTCGCCGCCTATCTGGTGGAAGGCGGGGGCTCCAAGCACTTCGAGCACCTCCTCGCCTGGAGCTACGGCGACCCCGAAGGCCTCGCCGTCCTCCTCGACCGCATCGCCGACGTCTCCATCGCCTACCTCAACGGCCAGATCGCCGCCGGAGCCCAGGCCCTCCAGCTCTTCGACACCTGGGGAGGCCTCCTCTCCCTCGAACGCTGGCGCGCCCTGGCCCTACCGCCCCTGCGCAAGATCGTCGACGCCCTCACAGGGAAAGTGCCGCTGATCTACTACGTCAACGGCGGCGGCCATCTCCTGCCTGCCATGGCGGACCTGCCGGTGGATGTGTTGTCGGTCGATTGGCGGCAGCCTCTATCCCAAGTGCGGCAGATCGTGGGACCGCGGGTGTTGCAGGGGAACCTAGACCCGGCGGCCCTGCTGGCGCCGATCCCTGAGATTCAGCGCCGCACGGCCGAAGTGATCGAGCAGGGGCGGGGTGGGGGGCACATCGTGAACCTGGGGCATGGGATTTTGCCGATGGTGCCGGTGGAGAGTGCGCGGGCGTTCGTGGACGCGGTGAAGGGGGCTTGATGTCCTCCGGTACTGCTTCAGTCGTTGCTCTACAGGCGTCAAGACCTTGCCCTCGGGATGATCCTTGAGCGCTGTTAATTAACAAGGCTATCTCCCCGGTAACTTCCTGGGGTGCCGCCATCTGGGCTCGGACTCCGAGGCTTGGTAAAAACGGCAGTTCACTAAGTGCTTTGATCAAACTTCGAGATTAGCCAGTATACAAGC
>DASWQX010000359.1:0-2951 GCA_036403495.1 Thermoanaerobaculia bacterium | reverse complement strand
GTGACGGGTATCACAAAGTACGCCGTCCTCCCTCTGTTCAAGCATTCAAGCCATGACGACTGAGACTACGCCCGACGTCCGCGTCCGCCCTCTCGACGAGATGGACATCTCCGACATCGTCGCCATCGACGAGAAGATCGGCGGCAAGTACCGGCCGGAAGTTTGGGAGCGCCAGATCGGTTATTACCTACGCCGGGACCCCGACTCGTCCGTGGTCGCCGAGATCGGCGGCAAGGTCGCCGGGTTCATGCTCGGCGAGGTCCGTTCCGGCGAGTTCGGCCTCGAGGAGCCGACCGGCTGGATCGAGGTCCTGGGGGTCGATCCGGATCACCAGGGCAAGTCGATCGGTCGCCGCCTGGCCGAGGCGATGCTCGAGCACTTCCGGCAGCGCGGCGCCCACAGCGTCCGCACCCTGGTCGACGAGGAGAAGCAGGCGGACATCCGCCGCTTCTTCAGCTCGCTGGGCTTCGAGCCGTCGTCCCTGCGGCCGTTCGTGAAGGCACTCTAGGAGAAAGACCGGAATGAACGTCAAGACCACCACTCTGCCGAAGCGCTATCACGAGGCCGTCCTGCGCTGGAAGGACGTGTTCCTTCCCGACTTCGACTTCCTGATCGAGAACTGGGACAAGCACTTCCCGAACGACCAGACCTTCCAGCTCTGCGCCTACCGCGAGATGGGGATGTGCAGCGAGATCGAGTGCGGCGAGATGAAGGGGAAGCCGAAGGCCCTCAAGGCCGCCGAGCTGTCGCCCGAGTCGGCCCACCACCTCTTCGGCGCCATCCGGGCCCAGGCTTCCACCGAGTTCGGCTCGATCCAGCAGCACCGGCTGACGCTCGCCCGCGCCCAGGAGGAGGAGGAGCAGTTCTGGATCCTCCGCATGATGGCCGAGGAGCTCCGCCACGGCTACCAGATGCTCCACCTGCTCGCCGACGACGACTGGAGCATCGCCTCCAAGGACTCCACCTCCGACGTGATCGACGACATCCTGTCGATGACCACCGGCTCCCACCTGCTGGGCGCCTTCAACATCGAGTTCGACTCGTTCGTCGACAGCGTTGTCTTCTGCGCCCTGATCGACCGCGTCGGCAAGTACCAGCTCCAGATGCAGAAGATCTCGGCCTACAAGCCGATGGCCGAGAGCATGCCGCAGATGCTGCGCGAGGAGGCCTTCCACCTCGCCGCCGGCGTGGTGCCGATGCGCCGCTGGGCCACCGCCGCCGCCAAGGGCGAGACCTTCGTCACCATGGCGGCCTTGCAGAAGGCCCTCAACAAGTGGATCCCGCGCGGCCTCGAGATGTTCGGCGACGAGCGGGGGGGCGCCTCCAACGTCCGCATGGGCCTCAAGCCGATGAAGAACGCCGAGGCCCAGCAGGCGTACTACAAGGAGGTCGAGAAGCTGGTGCGCGACCTCAACCTGCGCTACCTGCGCGCCCGCTTCCCTGAGCTCACCCACGGCACCTCCGAGGCCTGCCTCGACCGCATCCTGGCCGGCGAGGCGGTCGACGGCGTGCGCCGCGAGGACCTCGTCCACATGCCGCACGCCGACTTCTTCCGCCGCCGCGGCGTCCCCGCCTTCCGCAAGGTCGGCTTCCAGGGCGAGACCTTCGACTCCCTCCCCGCGTACCTCCAGCACCTGGCGCACAGCCTCCCCGAGTCCTACCTCGCGAGCCGCGACTACAAGGAGTTCGTGGAGGCGCTCACCGGGGTCGAGCAGGGAACGCTGACGCTGGAGGCCGCCACCGGCCGCATGCCGGCGCTGCGCCGCGTCGCCGGCGCCTGCCCCTGCTCGAAGTCGGTGCGCTGGGTGATCGACGAGCCCGCCCTGGTGGGTGTGCCCGCGGAGCAGGCCGTCTCCTGAGCTGAAGAGTTTGAGATCCCCACGGCCCGCCATGCCATTGGTTCCCATATCATCGGGGAGGCGCTGAGATGAGTGTGTTCAATCGCCTGCTGGTCACCGGCCTCCCCCTGGTGCCGAAGCCGATCGTCGGCCGGGTCGCCTCCCGCTACGTCGCCGGCGAGGGCCTGGCCGATGCGATCCGTATCGTCCGCAACCTCAACCAGCAGGGGGCGATGGCGACCGTCGACGTCCTCGGCGAGGAGGTGAGCGAGCGCGCCAAGGCGACCGCCGCCGTCGAGGAGTACCTGCGGGTCTTCGAGAGCATCGACCGCGAGAAGGTCGATTCCAACGTCTCGATCAAGCTCACCCTGCTGGGCCTCAAGATCGACGAGGGTTTCTGCCGCGACAACGTGGCGCGCATCGTCGAGACCGCCAAGCGGTTCGGCAACTTCGTCCGCATCGACATGGAGGACAACACGACGACGGACGCCACGCTCCGCATCTACCGCGAGCTGCACGAGCGCTACGGCAACCTCGGCGTCGTCCTCCAGGCCTACATGCGCCGCACCCTGCGCGACATCGAGGAGCTGCCGGCCGCAGGGGCCAGCGTGCGCCTCTGCAAGGGGATCTACGTCGAGCCGCGCACCATCGCCTGGAAGGGGTACGAAACCGTCCGCCACAACTACGTCCAGGCCCTCGACAAGCTCTTCTCGCGCGGCGCCTACGTCGGCATCGCCACCCACGACGAGTTCCTCGCTTGCGCCGCGACCGCGTTGATCGACCGCCACGGCCTGAAGCCGGACCAGTACGAGTTCCAGATGCTCCTGGGGGTCGACGAGGAGCTCCGCCGCATCCTCATCGCCGCCGGCCACCGGCTGCGCGTCTACGTCCCCTACGGCCACGACTGGTACCCCTACTCGATCCGCCGCCTGCGCGAGAACCCCGAGGTCGCCGGCCATGTCCTGAAGGCGATGATGTCGGGCAAATAGGGGACTGGAAGCGCCTGTTTGACGCTTTCAGAACCGGGTGATACGCTTTTTTGCAACAAGACCTGATATCGGGAGCTATCCTGCCCGGCCCTGATCCCGCGAACCCCATGGACGAACGGCACCG
>DASWQX010000358.1:0-2190 GCA_036403495.1 Thermoanaerobaculia bacterium | reverse complement strand
TTTTTGGTTTTCCATTGTCAGAAAACCGAGCGGTACCGCGAAGACCTCCATGAACAGCCGACTCGCCGGCTCAGGTTCAGACGATAGGAGGCTGCAATGCCAAGGAACGAAAGCAAGGAAGGTCGGTATCGCGTCCGTCTGGAAGGCTTTTCTTCAGGGGAGGAAACTCCCGACGTCCTCGTCACCGCAGTCAACGAGGAGATGAAGCCCCTTCATACGGCCCCGGTGGACGAGGCAGGAGCCTTCGATCTGCCGGAAGACGCGTTGAAGTCCGCCCATCTCATTCTCATCGGACCCAGGGCCCAGGAAGGCGCGACGATCGAATCCAGGTCGATCCTTCGCTATCGCCCCGAGCACTTTCTGGACCTCCTCGGCGAGACCGGCGTTCTGGAGATCCCGGCCCGTTACTGGCGAGGATGGTGGGGGATCCTCGCCTGCGTGACCGGCAGTGTCCGGCGGTGCCGTCCCATCTGGTGGTGGTACCTGGACCATCTGCGCGTGTTCGCGGGGTCCCAGCGCTACCTCGGCTCGATCGCTTCGGCGGACCGGCTTCCGAGCTTGCCGGCCAGCGCCCGGACACTGCCTCGGAGCGCCGCCATTCGGGCTTCGCTGAGCGCCGTTCTCCGTCCCGCTTTCCCGCCGCTGATCTGCCAGACGGTGTGCAACGGCACCGTCGAGGTTTATCGGCGTACCTGCTGCTGTCACCGCGAATGGCTGGTGGACGATCCACGCTTGCCCAGGCTGATCCGCGACCTGGAAGGGGTCGTTCGAATCCTGGAGAGTTTCCCGGTGCGTCCCCTGCCGGATCCGCCTCTCGATTCCGCCTTTCCCGGGGAGATCGCGAAGCTGCCCTTTCTCAAGGAGGGCGCACTGGATGAGAAGACTCTCAATGCGCGGCAGGATCTCTCCGCCATCCGAAGCCTGTCCACCGCCGAGGCCGCGGACTACATCCGCGCCCGTCCTTATCTGTGGTGGTGCGCGTGTGGGCGTTCGGTGAAAATGGCGCAAGGGGCCATTCAGCCCGGCGGCACCTTCAGCATCTGCTGGCGGGAGTTCCCTCGCCGCAGGAACGTGAACTGTTACGGTCAGTACGCCTATGTAGTCAAGCAGATCATCAACGGCGTCACGGTGACGATCTACAACGGTCTGGCCGCCAACATCTGGTTCAATCCGGGCGACGAAGCCGAGCTGGTCAGCCACAGCCCGGTGGCCCGGACCTGTCGCGACAACGGAACCCGGGACGATGCCTACGTTTATCTGGAGCTGATTGGGGATACCGAAGCCTGGCATCTGAAGACTCCCGCGTCTTCCGCCTGGGACCACGTCGCAGCTCCCGCGTTCAACGATGGGCTCGCCTTCCCTTCCGAGGCTCTGGCGGGCGGAGCCGCGCCCTACGACCGCAACTGGGGCGGCACGCTCAAGATTTATTATAAGTTCAGCGAAGGGCTCAAAGATGTGGGCGGCAGGTACTACCGCTTGAGCGTTACGGCCGCCGATGCGAGCGGTGGTCCGTCGGGCGCCCGTCACTACCTGGGTTCCGGTCTGGCCTGGGAGAAGTCTGTTGGCGGAGGTGTCACGGTGCCGGTCAGCCTCGGGCCTGTCAGCGTAGGCGGACAGGACCATCTGTATTTAATTCCTTATGACGCGGACGCCGACTGGAACGCGGACCAGTACCACGCCTACCTCGACACCAACCAGCTCGAGTGGAACGATCCCGACGTTCGCCATTTGTTGACGGTCGAGATCTTCGACGACGCCGGACGGCGCCTGCGCCCCAATGGCACAACGGCCACCGGCCAGCCCGGGGTGGAGAGCGAAGCACCCTTCACCTATCGCCGCCAATTCCAGGAACTGGGAGCCACGGCCAACGTGCCCTTCGGCGCCCTCACCCATATGCTCTGGTGGGACAACCGCCCCGCGCAAGCCGACCTCCAGACTCTCATCCGGAACGGCCTGCTGTTCGATGCCGAGTGCCAGTACCTTCAGGGCACGGCGGACTCGACCTTCAGCGTCGGCTACCGTGCCTATCACTGGAATCCTCTGTTCCAGGAATCTCACGCGATCTGGTGGTATCGGGGCTCTGGCGCCACGCCGGGATCCACCGGCCTGCTCACGCAGTCGTCGCTCAACGTGGGAAGGCCTCCTGATCCCGCGGGGCAGAGCGGTACCAACACCTTCGCGGACATGCTG
>DASWQX010000357.1:0-6168 GCA_036403495.1 Thermoanaerobaculia bacterium | reverse complement strand
CACGAGCGCACCTCGCGCCGCCAGACCAGCCGCACCGGCAATCGTGCCCGAGTGTATCGCGACGCCCGCCCCGCCAGGTGCTGCGCCAGCCGCCGCTCGACGTCCTTGGCGATCCCGGTGTAGAGCGAGCCGTCGCCGCAGCGGAGGATGTAGACGAACGGCACAGTCCTAAAGATAACCCACCGAGTGGAGCTCCTTCTCGAGCTCCGCCGCCCGTCGCCGGGCGAGGTCGGAGCCGGCGCCGCCTTCGCGGCTCTTCATCCAGTGCAGGAGGACCGCTTCGAAGCGGCGGGCCTCCTCGGGGCGCTTCGCGGAGAGATCCGTCTTCTCCCAGGGATCGGTGGTGAGGTCGAACAGCCGCGCGGTTTTCGTGGAGAGATCGAAGCTCAACTTCTCGCGGCCGTCGGTGACCGTCCGGGTGTCTCCCTGGTTGCCGAAGGCGAGGCGGTTGACGGGCCGGTCCTTTTCGATCACCGGCCGCAAGCTCGTACCGTCGAAGGGGACACCGGTATTGGCGAGGCCCAGGTAGTCGAGGAGGGTGGGCACCACGTCGAGGTTGCCCACCAGCTCCTGGCGCCTCCTGCCCTGCTCCCCCGGGATCCGCATCAGGAGAGGAGTCCGCAGGATCGTCTCGTGGGCCAGGCTCCGGCAATGGCCGTAACCGCCATGCTCGTACTGCTCCTCGCCGTGATCGGCGGTGAACACGATCAGGGTGTTGTCGAAGAGCCCGCGTTGGCGCAGGACGGCGAGCAGCTTCGCGAGCTCGCCGTCGAAGTAGGCGATCTCCTCGTCGTAGAGATCCGAGAGGCGGGCGAGGTCCTGGGGGGTAAAGACCCACTCCTTGTCGCCGTCGTAGATCCGCTGCAACATCGGGTAGGTGTCGCCACGCCAGGCCCAGGGGTGGACCCCTGACGGGCGTGGACTATCCATGCCCGCCGAGAACCGCCGGGGAGCATCCGGCGGAATGCGGTAGGGCGCGTGCGGCTCCATGAAATGGAGGTAGAGGAACCAGGGCTGAGGGAGGGTCTGGAGGAGCGCGCCGGCCTTCTCGTTGAGGCAATGGGCGTGCTTGTCCAGACACTCCTCGTCGAAGCTCTGGAATCCCCGGCCGAAGCCGCCGACCGTATTGATATAGGAGCCCGTCGCGCGCGCGATCGGGCTCGCCGACACGGCGGCGGTGGAGTACCCGTGCGGGCGCAGGATCTCGGCGAACGAGCGCACCCCCTCCGGAATGCCCATGGTGTGGTTGGGCCAGAGCAGGAAGACCGACGGCTCGCGCGAGGTGAGGAGCGAATTGGTGGACGGGAAGGTGCAGCCGGCCGGGCTCCGCGAGTTGGTGAACACCACCGCGTCGCGGGCGAAGGCGTCGAGGTTGGGGCTGGTGGGCCGGCGGTAGCCGTAGAGGCTCAGCCGGTCGGCCCGCAGCGTATCCACCACCACCATTAACACGTTCAAGGGACCGGTCTTGACCTTCTGGACAGGCTCGACCTGGACAGGCTCGACCCGCCGCCCGCAGGTGGCCACGAGGAGGAAGAGCGGCAGGCTCCAGGCGACCTGGAGCGCCAGGCGGCGAGGTCTTGAATCTCTCCGTATCATTACCCCGCAAAATAGCATGGCGGCTCAGCTCGGCTCATCGCGGCCTGCGCCGCCCGGGCATGAATGCCCGGGCGGCGCGAACAAATCGAGCCGCCTTTCTGGGCTCTGCCGCCCGGCTCCTACTTCGTCCCCAGCACCGCCGTCGCCCTGTCGATCTCCGCCGCGAAGGCCTCGATCGTGGCGGCCACGAGGGGGATCTCGGCCGTCGCCTCTTTCCAGTCGCGCTGCTCGAGCGCCTCGCGCACGGCGGGGAGGGTCTTGACGCCGTAACCCGTGTAGAAGCCCGGCGCGTAGATCTGGTGGACGTACCAGGAGCGGCGCGGCAGCCCTTCCGGGCGGGTCAGCGTGCGCTCCGATTTCATCAGGATCCCGTTCAGGCGGTTCGCCTTCTCCGCCGGCAGCGTCTTGCCCCCGGCGGTGGCGGCGGTGTAGGCCTTGCCGTAGGCGGCGGTGCTCTTCTTCAGGGCCGCGACCGCGTTCTGGAGCGGCGCGAAGTTGAGGTAGGGCGCGGGATCGAGGCGCGGCGGCGCCACCCAGTAGGTCTGCGTCGGATCGTCCACCGCCTGGAAAACCTTCTCATCCAGACGCCGGTTGCGCTCCTCGGCCTCCTCCCGCAGGGTGGTGGTGAGCTTGACCACCTCGTCGACGTACTTCCCCACCGCGGCCTCGAAAGGATCGAAGGTCATCGGCAGCACGTCCGCGTCGGCCAGCCGCAGCACGAGCCGGCCGCCGGTCTTCGCCAGGGTGACGCCATACTCGAATTTCGGATCGCCGAAACGGAGGAAATGATCGAAGGAGTCGTAGGCGGAATGGTACTGCCCGTACTCCTGCTCGCCGCCGTCGCCGATGTTGAGGGCCGAGATCCCCAGGTGCTGCAGGAATGGCGTGTAGTCCGAGCCCGATCCCAGCGGCTGAAGGCGGATCTTCTTGCCGGCCTTCGCCTCCTGCTGCCGTTCCGCCGAACCGTTCAGCTCCGTCTGGGCCAGGGAGCGGTCGAGGACGCTGATCCCCTTCTCGGGATCGGTGACGTCGCGGACCACCTGATTGACGAACGTCTCCAGCGTGTGCGAGCCGCCGGCGTTGAAGAAGCCACGGGAGTTGCCGTCGGAATTGATGTAGACCACGGCGTGATCGCGCAGCTCCGCGGCGTGCGTCTCGGCCCATTCGGTGGAGCCCAGCAGCCCCGGCTCCTCGCCGTCCCAGGCGGCGTAGATGATCGTGCGCTTCGGCTTCCAACCGCTCTTCGCCAACTCACCGAGCGCCTTGGCCTCCTCCAGCTCGCCCACCAGGCCGCTCACCGGGTCCGAGGCGCCGCTGACCCAGCCGTCATGATGATTGCCGCGGATCACCCACTCGTCCGGCCGCTCGGCGCCGGGGATGCGGGCGATCACGTCGTAGATCGGCTTCAGGTCCCAGTTGAACTCCAGCTTGAGGTGGACCCGCGTCGGGCCGGCGCCGAGGTGATAGGGGATCGGCAGCGCGCCGCGCCAGTCCTCGGGAGCCATCGGGCCGCCGAGAGCCTTGAGCAGTGGCAGGGCGTCGCCGTAGGAGATCGGGAGCACGGGGATCTTGGTGATCGTCGGCGCGTCCTTGACGGCGAGCCGCTTGGCGTCCTCGGTGGCGCCGATGCCCGGCGTCAGCGGATCGCCCGAATAGAGCGGCATGTCCGCGACCGAGCCGCGCTGGCCGCTGTTCTCGTTGCGGTACCCCCCCTTGGGATAGACGTCGCCGCGGAAATAGCCGTCCTCGCGCGGATCGGAGTAGATCAGGCAGCCGATGGCGCCGTGCTCGGCGGCCACCTTGGGCTTGATGCCGCGCCACGAGCCGCCATAGCGCGAGATGACGATCTTCCCCTTGACGTCGATCCCCCGCCGCTGCAGCTCCTCGTAGTCCTTGGGCACGCCGTAGTTGACGTAGACCAGCTCGCCGGTGACGTCGCCGTCGATCGAATAGGCGTTGTAGAGCGGGAGCTGCTCCGCGAGCTGGTGCGAGGTGGAATCTCCCGGCACGGGAGGCTCGGCGAGGCTCGCCTTGAAGCGGCTGGGCGCCACCATCTCCAGTACGCGCACCTTGGGCGTGGGGAAGAGGACCTTGAACGACTCGATCTCGGTCTGGAACCCCCACGAGCGGAAGAGGCCCGCCATGAATTCCGCGTTCGACTTGTCCCAGGGCGAGCCGACGTGGTGGGGGTGCGAGGTGATGCGCTGCATCCAGCCGCGCAGGTCGGCCGCGTCGAGGGAGGCGTCGAAACGGGATTCGAGGGCTTTCTCCGCGCTGGCGCCCTCGGAGCCGAAGCCGAGCATCTCCGGGGCAGCAGCCGGCCCCTCGGCGGCGGCATGACCCGCGAGAATCAAGGCAAGGGCCGGGATCAGAAGCTGACGTCGTCCAAACATGGGGCGGTTTCCTCCGGCATGGCCGGTAGCCCGGCGTGCCTGTCAGGGGTCGAGCGAGCGGGAGGCATTCTAGCTCTTCTTGGTCCTTGACGAGGCTATACTCGGAGCCACTACAGCCCCGATTCCGGTTCCAGCGCTCGCAGAATTGCGGAGGTCTGCCCTTGAGCTATTTCGTACTGCTCGCCGTGGTCTTGCTGGTCTGCTTCGCGGTGAACCGCGCCAAGGGCCGGCCGGTCGTGAACCCGGGCCGTGCCGCCCTCATCGTGCTGGTGATCTTCCTCGTCGTCGACTTCGGCATCGGCATCGCCCTGATCGCCAGAGCGACCCATCTGGCTCCGGAAGCCCAGGGCGAGATCATCGGCCGGATCGTGGGCAGCGCCCTGATTCCGCTCGCCATCGCCGGCCTCGTCGCCCGCAGCTTCCGCAAGAAGCACGCGAGCCCGCCGACAAGCTCATGACGGGATGATCCCTGAGAGGCTCCCCGTGAGGAAGCCCAAGAGAGTGTCTCGAAAGTCAGCCCCGCAGGAGGCGACAGGTCCGGAAACTGCGCTGTTCACGCCAGGGTCTGAGCCTTCCGGACCTGGGTCGGGATGTCCGCCGCGCGGTCCGAGTGTCCCCGATCGCGCTCGGGGTGTTCGCGACCGCGGTCAGGACCGTTCGTACCGAGGTCCAGGTCATTCCGACCGGGGTCGGCCCCACTCGGATCTCGATCGCGGTACCCGGACCCTGGTCCGGGAGGCTCGCATCGCGGCGCGGATGACACAGACCTTGGCCTGGATCGATCAGGATTTGGCCGGTAGGGGGTAGCGCTCGCGGTGGGGAGACCGACCGCGAGCGGCGGGACCCAGGGACGGCGCGCGGCGCCGCCGTCCTTGGGCGTAAGGAGGGCCAGGAGGCGGTGGCCGGCCGCCCTCCTGGTATGTCAGTTGTCAAAGAGCTCCCCGCCCCCTCGCGCTGGACTGTGGATCGGTCGAGGCGTCCTGGAGTCTACGGACGAGCCGGCCCGAGCGTTGGGTCGAGGCGGACGTCTCCGCCTTGGACGTTTCTCCCGGCGGGTCCGTAAAAGAGATCTCGGGACGCGCATCGGATCGCGCGCTCCAGCTCTTTGACAATCGATTCACAACCTACCTCCCGCCGGAGCCGGCGACCGCCCCGTCCGGCTCCGGCGGATGGTTACCACGCGCGTTTGAGGCGTTCAGAGCCGCAGGTTCGGGATCACCAGCCCATGGCTCTCTGAGGGACTCTCCCCTTCTCCGCGGCCTTCCATCTTGCCCCGAAGGGGCAACGGCATGTAGCCTGGGGCGCGAGCCCCAGGAAGGAGAGGTCCAATAAATCTCTGAGCCCCGAAGGGGCGACGGCAGTCTTTTTCGGAGCGGTGATCTGCCGCCGCCCCTTCGGGGCTCAGAGATCGTTGCGGGCCAACTCCCTGGGGCTGACGCCCCAGGCTACATGCCGTTGCCCCGTGCGGGGCAAAACGCATTGAGAGCAACGGCTTCTTCGTCCGATTAACTCCGCACGACCCGACTTCGCCATCTGACAAACTTTCGTTGCGAGCTAAGCCAGAAGCCAAGGCATATCATTAAGAAAAGCCCGCATGAACTCAACAACCAAACCAGAAAGGCAAGCCAAGGGCTACCAGGAACGGCTATGGAAAACAAATGTAATAATAAGATATACGGGCCGCGCATAGCGCCCACAAGACCGGGGAGGCCGAGTGTACCGATGGTCGCGGCCAAGCCTACACCAATGGAAGACAGTCGCCGATCCTCCTCAACCTCGGCGGCTGCTTCACGGAGAGCTAGGAAGCCAGATATTTGCTCCTTAATGTATTCTACGCCCATTGACCGCCAACCTTCTCTGAGAGCTTCTCTAATTTCACCGGATTGGCCAGCATCCAGCACAGTTGACTTAAAAGATTGCACCCTTTCATGAATGGAAAGCACAACATCCCATTCTTGATTTCTCTCCAACAGCTCATGGATCAAACTCTTGTACAAGATTAACCCATAATCTAAGGCTTCACCTAGCACCTGGTTGTGATGTGCAGGAAAATGCAACGTACTTTTTCCGATCTGCACGGTCTGGCCTAGCCGAGACACAGGAGAAGTATAGACCCACAAGATCGATGCCTCGTTCACGTACATCGCAAGATCATCGAAGGCTCGCCGATTAACAGGCA
>DASWQX010000356.1:0-2959 GCA_036403495.1 Thermoanaerobaculia bacterium | reverse complement strand
CGCCGGCATCGTCTACAGCAAGGGGAAGCTCGACTCCCCGCTCGGCTCCTCGCGCGGTGACACCACGACCCGCCCGGTGCTCTACGCCGGGGTGACCCTCAACCTGCTCCTCCCCAAGATCCACATCGAGGTGGAGAAGGGGGAGACCGTGCAGGCGGCGGTGCGGATCGGGATCGGCTTCTGATGGGAATCAAGCGATGGATCTGATCGACCTGCGGAGCGACACCGTGACCAGGCCCGACGCCGAGATGCGGCGAGCCATGGCGGAGGCGGAGGTGGGGGACGACGTCTTCGGCGAGGACCCCACCGTCAACCGCCTGGAGGAGGAGGGCGCCGCGGCGGCCGGCATGGAGGCGGCGCTCTTCGTTCCCTCGGGCACGATGGGCAACCAGATCGCCCTCCATCTCCACGGCCGGCCGGGGGGCGAGGTGATCTGCGACGCCGGCTGCCACATCGTCAACTACGAGATCGGCGGCATGGCCGCCCTCTCCGGGCTGCTGCCGCGGACGATCGCGGCGCCGCAAGGGCTGCTCGACGCCGCCGCCGTCGAGGCGGCGATCGCGCCGGACGCCAGCTACCGCTCCCGCACGGTGCTGATCGAGGTGGAGAACACCCACAACATGGCGGGGGGCACCGTCTACGACCGGCCGCGGCTGGAGGCGATCCTCGACGTCGGCCGCCGTCACCGCCTGCCGGTCCACTTCGACGGCGCCCGGGTGTTCAACGCCGCCGCCGCCCTCGGCGTCTCGGTGGCGTCGCTGGCGGCGGGGTTCGACTCGCTGAATTTCTGCCTCTCAAAGGGGCTGGGAGCGCCGGCCGGCTCGCTGCTCTGCGGCCCGCGCCCGTTCATCGCCGACGCGAGGCGGGTGCGCAAGATGTTCGGCGGCGGCATGCGGCAGATCGGCATCCTCGCCGCCGCCGGTCTGCTCGCCCTGCGCAACGGCCCCGCCCGTCTCCCCGCCGATCATGAGAACGCCGCCCGCCTCGCCCAGGCCCTCGCCGGAATGAAGGGGATCGACCTCGATCCGGCCGCGGTACGCACCAACATCGTGATCTTCCGCCTCACCCCCGACCTCTGCGGCGGCTCCTCTGCGGCGTTCCTGGCCCGGAGTCGGGAGGCCGGCGTGCTCGGCGTGCCGGTCGGCACCGACAAGGTCCGCCTGGTCACCCACCGCGATGTCGGCCGCGAGCAGATCGACCAGGCGATCGAAAGGATCGGAATGATCTGAGGCCGGGCGACCGCGGGTCGCCCGGCGGCTACGGCATCCGCGCCACCAGGTCGATCTCCACCAGCCCCCCCTTGGGGAGAGCAGAGACCTGGACGGTGGTGCGGGCGGGGCGGTGGTCGCCCATCGCCTCGGCGTAGAGCTGGTTCATGGTGGGGAAGTTGGCGAAGTCGGTCAGGAAGACGGAGGTCTTCACCACGTTGGCGAAGGTGCAGCCGGCGGCGGCGAGCACCGAGGTCAGGTTCTTCAGCACCGCCCGGGTCTGCGCCTCGAACCCGCCGGGCACCAGATCGCCGGTCGCCGGATCGAGACCGGTCTGCCCCGAGAGATAGAGCCAGCCGTCGACCTCGATCGCCTGGCAGTAGGGTCCGATGGCCTTGGGAGCGCTGTCGGAGTGGTGGAATTTCATCGTTCCCAGTCCTTTCCTTGTGCAGGCGTCAGGAGGGCGCCGGCCCGGCGGCCGAGTCCTCGGAGTCGAGCACGGCGATGTAGGGGAGGTTGCGGTAGCGCTCGTCGTAGTCGAGGCCGTAGCCGACCACGAACAGAGGGTCGATCGCGAACCCCTTGTAGTCGATCGGCACCTCCACCTCGCGCCCCTGGGCCTTGTCGAGCAGGGCGCAGAGCTTGACGCTGCGGGCGCCGCGGAAGCGCAGCAGGTCGAGGATGGTGCGCAGGGTGTAGCCGGTGTCGACGATGTCCTCGATCAGCAGCACGTCGCGGCCGCGGATCGGGAGGTCGATGTCCTTGCGGATGCGCACCTCGCCGGGGCTGGTGGCCGAGCCGTAGCTCGCGGTCTGGAAGAAGTCGATCCGCAGCGGGATGGTCATCCGCTTGAGCAGGTCGGCCATGAAGAAGACCGAGCCCTTGAGGATGCCGATGGCGACCAGCCCGTCGCTGCCGGCGTAATCCCGGTCGAGCTCGGCCGCCAGCTCCGCCACCCGCCGTTCCACCGCTTCCTGGGAGATCAGGATCCGCAAGCCGCTTTCTCCTTTTCCGCCGTCCGGCGGACCTCGAGAGCCCTAATTAGCGTAGTATTCCGTAGAACTTGGGCCATTTCACTCGACAGGCTGACCTATGACCACCGTTCAAGAGCTGAGCGTTCTTCACCGCCGTTACGCCGACATCTCGCACCGGTTCCGGGCCGCGTGGACCTTCCACCAGTTCCTGCAGAGCCTGGGGAAGACTCTCCTCCAGCGCGTGGAGGACCTGCACTCCACGGAATTCCAGAACCTCTACAGCGGGCTGAAGGAGATCTCTCAGAGCCTGAACGCTTCGGAGAGCGAACGGGTCCGGCACCGGCTGGAGGCGATCGACCGCCGGCTCACGGAGCTCATCGGCTCGCTCGACGAGGAGGATACCAAAGTCACGCCCGACTTGCTCCGCCAGTTCTTCCGGCGGGTCAAGAATTACGACGAGAAGATCCTCAGCCAGCTCGTCCGCTTCTACCTCTATGCCCACGTCGGCGGCCCCTGGCCCACCGAGCGGCTGGACAAAGTCGACTTCCTGCTCGCCCGCCTGAGCGAGGAGGTCGACGACCGCTCGGGCGAGCTGGTGCTGCGCGACCACAAGCGGCTGAGCGAGATCTTCCAGGGGATCTGGGGGCAGCTCGGCGAGGCGCCCCCCGGCGACCAGCTCATCGAGGAGCGCCGGGCGTCGATCGACGGCGTGCGCCACGAGATGGGGGGGATCGAGAGCCTCGACGCGCTGACCGAGAGCGCGCTGATCCGCCGCTA
>DASWQX010000355.1:0-5957 GCA_036403495.1 Thermoanaerobaculia bacterium | reverse complement strand
CCCGAGGCTGGCATAACCCTCCCGCACCTCGCGGAACGCGGCCTCGGCCTGCTCGAACCGTTGCAGGCCCGCGGACACGAGCCCTTCCAGCCAGCGCAGCTTCAGCAGGTTCATGCGGTCGCCCATCTTGAGATACAACGGCCGGCTGTGGAACAGGAGGGCGAAGGCCTCGCGCGACCGGCCGCTCTCGTGCAGGGCATGGATCAGGTTGTGGCGGGCGGCGAGGAAGAGGCGCGGATCGGCCTGCGGATCGATGAGGTCGAGGGATTGCCGCAGCAGCTTCATCTCCCCCTCGCCGTCGCCCGCTTCGCCGCAGATCAGCGCCTTCTGTAGCAGCGTGCGCCCGAGCAGGCTCCACTGCCCCAGCTTCTTGTAGATCGCGGCGGCCCGGTCCAGGATCTGCGCGGCCTCGCCGAACCGCTGCTGCTCCTTGCGCCAGGAGGCCAGGAGCGAGAGCACCTTGGCCTTTTCGATCAGGGTGACGGACCCCTCGTTCAGCAGCGCCTCGGCCTTGTCGAAAGCCGTCTCGGCGCTGGCGAGGTCGACGTTGATCCGGAAGGCGTTGCCGAGATGAGCCCAGGCCCGGGTCCTCAACCCCGCGAGCCCCTCGTCGCCGCCGCACTCCCCCACCGTCAATTGATCGGCCGCGAGCACCGCCAGCCGGCCGATCTCGATGGCGCGGCGCGGATCCTCGAAACAGGCTTCGGAGCTCCCCTCGATCAGGCGCTCGCAGAGCATCCGGTTGCGGAAGCGCTGGCTGTTGGCCAGCAGCAGGTGCCGGCGCTCGGCCGGGCACTGCAGCAGCTCCTCGTAGAGCCGGCGGCCGACCGACCGCTGCTCGGCCAGTTGCGAGCCGGTGGCCAGGATGCGCTCGAAGACCCGATCCAGGACGACGTCGTAGCCGTCCCGGAGGGCGTCGTTCGCGGTCTCGCCGGCGATGAAGTCCTGCGGACCTTCGAAGGCTTCGACAGGCTCCCAGAGGGTCTCCGTCACGTCCTGGCAGCGCGGACAGCCGGCCAGCAGATGGCGCGCGATCTCGCGCATCTCCGTCGAGCCGAGCCGCCCGAGCACGAACTGCTCGAGCGCGTCGGGCTTTGGATGGCGCAGGCTCATCCCGCCTTCCTCCGATAGGCCCCGGCGCCGATCAGTTGGCGTGTCAGGGCGGCCAGGCATCGGGTCGTGACCTTGCTGATGCTGGCCGGGCTGTAGCCCAGCCGCTCCGCCAGCTCCGGCGGATCGTAGCCCTGGCGATACCGCAACCAGAGCAGCGACCGGCAGCGCTCCGGAAGCCGCTCAAGGGCCAGGGTCAGGTCGCGGTGGCGATCGTCGCCTTCCTGGGCGGGCGCGATGGGATCCGCCATCACCTCGAGCACCGTGGCGTCGACGGAGTCGTAGAGCTTGCGGCGCTGCTCCCGCCAGTAGAGCAGGCACTTGTTGCGGAGGGTGCCCAGCAGCCACGCTTCCTCGTCGCGGATCGCCTCGCGGTGGTAGATCAGCGCCAGCAGCGCCTGCTGGAGGATGTCTTCGGTGTCCTGTGGCGGGATCCGGAAGTGAGCGAACAGGGACTTCAGACGCGGTCGGACCTGCCTGAGGAAACCCTCAAGCGAAGACTCAACTTGAGGGTGATCCAGGGCACTCATCGTCTTGTTGAAGGGCTCTTCCAAACTTCACGATACAATAACACTGTCCTGGATCCTTGTCCAGCCGCCCTTGTGCCGGGGCGCGGCGGGCATCGAGCCCGCCGCATGCATCCTGCGCCGCGAATCTCCGAGGTCAGTGACCGCCGTTGGGATCGATCCGGATCCCCGATTTCCACAGCACGTCGATCACCGCGCTCCTGATCCAGCCGGCGATTCCCGGGGCCGTGGGGTGCGTGTGGGGGCGCACGCGGGGGGTGGCGCCGGCCGCGCTCACCGTCAGCAGCGAGAGGGCGAGCACCAGGACGGAAGCGGCGGCGCGGCGAGCGTTGAGCTGGACCATGGAAGTTTCCTTTCGAAACGCCCGTCTGGCGGAATCGCCATCGGCGTGAGCAGGAGCTCCAAAGTAGAGTTACCGCAGAGCCCTTCGAAAGGACACGGAAAGGCGGCTCGCCTTCACGACACCGCCCGGCGCCGGAAGCAGAGAATGGGAAGGGCGCGGGAGGGCTTACGGCTCGGGCGGGTGGAAGCCGGCGCCGACGAGCTGTTCGGTCAGCGCCGCCAGGCAGCGGCGGGTCACCTTGCGGATACTCGACTTGCAGTAGCCCATCCGCTCCGCGGTCTCGGCGGTGTTGCAGCCGAAGCCGTAGCGGAGCCGGAGCAGGGAGCGGCAGCGGTCCGGCAGGTTGGAGAGCATCGCGTCGAGGTCGTAGCGCAGATCGGCACTCTCCTGCGGCGGCGCCTCGACGTCGGCGAGCAGCTCGAGGATGGCGGAATCGACGAGGTCCCAGAGCTTCGCCCGGTGCTTGCGCCAGTAGATGATGCAGCGATTGGCGAGGGTGGCCACCAGCCAGGCGTCGTGGTTGCGGATGGTCGCCGCCTTGGAGACCAGGATCAGGAAGGTCTCCTGCAGCAGGTCGTCGGCGTCCTGCGCGGGGATCCGGTAGCGGCTGAGCACCCGCTTGAGCTTCGGCTCGGCCCGCGCGAGGATCTCCTCGAGGGAAGGCTCCGCCAGATCGGGTGGGACCGAAGAGTTCATCGCTCGCCTGAGTGTATCTGAGAATTCAGCTTGACAGCCCTCCCCGCGCTTGTCCAGCGGACGGGAGAGATCGTGGAGGGGAGCCCGGCCGGCCTCCCGCAGGACAGGGAGCTGGCCTCTAGCGGGCTTCCCTGGAACGGAAGGTCCCGGTGGCACGGGAGTCCTTGAGATAGCCGGTGACGTCCCGGATCAACCCCAGTGTGACGCGCTCCATCTCCGCCGCCTTCTGAAAGACCAACAGCGCCGCGATGGCCTCCCGGTGGATGTCCCGCGAGCGGAAGATGGGGAGCATCTCTTCGGCCAGGCGCCGCATCTCGGGCCCCCGCCCCTGGCGGGCGTAGATGGTGGCGAGATCGAGGGAGAGCAGGGCGGCGTCATAGCCCAGCTCGCGATCGATCAGGTCCTTCTGGACGCCGCGCAGGAAGGCCTCGGCCTCCCCGAAATGCCCGAGGGCGCTGGCGATCTTCCCCTCCAGCCAGCGCAGGCGCAGGAGGCCCATCTGATCGCCGACCTGGTGATAGAGAGGCCGCGCGCTCTCAAGCAGCCGCAGGGCCTCCACGTACCGCCCCCCCTCGGCGAGAGAGAGGGTGAGGTTGTGCTGGGCCGCGATGATCAGGCGCGGTTCGGCCGCGAGGTCGACCTTCCGCAGCCCTTCGGTCAGATGGCGGATGGCGGCCTCCGGGTCGTTCGCGAGGCCGAGGAGGAAGCCACGGGTGATCATCGCCTTGCCGCACAGGTGCGAATCGCCGCAGCGGCGGCCGAGGGCCGCCACCCGGTCGAGCAGTTTGAAAGCCTCCCGGAAGCGCTGCTGGTTGCCGCGCAGCGAAGCCTTGAGCAGGAGCACGTGGGCCTTTTCCACCGGATCGCCGGTGCCGCTCTTGAGCGACCGCTCGGCGCGGGAGAAGCACTTCTCCGCGGCGGCGAAATCGCCGCGGATGCGCAGCGCGTGGCCGAGCGCGGCCGCGGCGCGCGCCCTCAGGTCGTGGACCCGCGGCTCGCCGTAGACGGCGCCGCCGAGGTGCCCGGCGATCTGGTCGCCGAGGATCGACAGCTCCAGCGCCCGCCCTGGATCCTCGGCCCCACAATCCCGGGCGGTCTCCAGCACCAGGGCGCACAGCGCCCAGGTCAGGTAGCGCGGCTCGCCGACCATCCGCTCGGCCCGAAGGTCCACCGGCACGTCCAGCAGCTCGCGCAGCAGCTCCGGAGCCGCCGCCCGCTCCGCCTGCAACGCGGCCTGGCTCGCCTCGACGGTGCGCCAGGAGCTTGCGAAGGCGGCGCCGTAGTCGCGGTAACCGCGGCCATCGCGCGGGGAAGCCTGCGCGCTCCGCTCCTCCATCCCCGCCGAGGCCGACGGCAGGAGCCCGGCCGTGACCTGGCGGCAGTCCTCGCAGTCGGTGAGCAGGTGGCGGACGATCTCGCGGTTCCGGCGGCGCTGCAGCCGGCCCCGGCCGAAGCGGGCCAGCAGGGTCGGATGCGGGTGGCTATCCATCCTGAGGCTCCCCCTGAACCTCCTGATCGAACCCGACCGCGAGGAGCTGCCGGGTGAGAGCCGCGAGACAGCGATTGGTGACCTTCCGGATGCTGGAGGTGCGGTAGCCCATCTGCTCGGCCACCTCGGTGGGGCCGTAGCCGAGCCCGTAGCGCAGCTTGAGGAGGGAGCGGCAGCGGATCGACAGGCGCGCCATCACCCGGTTGAGGTCCCAGGTGAGCTCGGTCTTCTCCTGGTCCGGCGCCTGCGGCACCGCGAGCAGGTCGAGGATCGCCGTGTCGACCGCCTCGCAGAGGCTGCCGCGGCGCTTGCGCCAGTACATGATGCACTTCTTCTTGACCGTCCCGATCAGCCAGCTCTCGGGGCTGCGGATCTTGTCCCACTTGTAGAGGAGCGTGAGCTGGGCATCCTGAAGGATGTCCTCAGCGTCTTCGGGAGGGATCTCGAAATTCCGCAGCACGCGCTCCAGGCGGGGCCTGGAGGTCTTCAGCAGAATGTTGAGCGATTCCCGGAGTTCAGGATGGTCAAGAGTTGCCATAGAAACGATTGAGTGCCGTCGACAGCCGCTAGGCTAGCACCCCGTTCGCCCCCTGTCCATAGCGAAAGAAAGATCTCTTCCAGGGCTCCGGAGCCCCCGGTTCGCCCTGGAAACGAAACGGGAAACGAAACGGCGGCCCCGGGGAGCCGCCGTAACGAACGGGTGACGGAAAGCGGCTCTAAGTCCCGTCTTCCCGGGTGCCGCAGTGTCGGCGATCAGACGGTGACCGCCACGGGGACGCCTTCGAGGCCGGCCGCCGCGCGCAGCCCGGCCGCATGGTGGGTGCTCTCCCAGGTGAAGTCCGTGTCCTCGCGGCCGAAGTGGCCGTAGGCGGCGGTCTTCTGGTAGATCGGGCGGCGCAGGTCGAGGTCCTCGATGATCCCCTTTGGGGAGAGCGGGAAGTGCTCGCGCACCAGACGCTCCATCTGGCGGTCGCCGATCTCGCCGGTGCCGAAGGAGTCGACCCGGATCGAAACCGGATCGGCGACGCCGATGGCGTAGGCGAGCTGCACCTCGACGCGCTCGGCGATGCCGGCCGCCACCAGGTTCTTGGCCACGTGGCGGGCCATGTAGCAGGCCGAGCGGTCGACCTTCGTCGGATCCTTCCCCGAGAAGGCGCCGCCGCCGTGCCGGCCGTAGCCGCCGTAGGTGTCGACAATGATCTTGCGGCCGGTCAGGCCACAGTCCCCCTGGGGGCCGCCGACCACGAAGCGGCCGGTGGGATTGATGTGGAAGATGGTCTTGTCGTCGAGCAGCTCGGCCGGCACCTCGACCTTGATCACCTGCTCGATGATCTCGGCGCGGATCTGCTCGTTGGTGACCTCCGGGTCGTGCTGGGTCGAGATGACGACGGTGTGGGCCCGCACCGGCCGGGTCCCCTCGTACTCGATGGTCACCTGGCTCTTGCCGTCCGGCCGCAGCCAGAACAGGGCGCCCGACTTGCGCGCCTTGGCGAGGCGGGAGGTCAGCCGGTGGGCCAGCGCGATCGGCAGCGGCATCAGCTCGTGCGTCTCGCGGCAGGCGAAGCCAAACATCAGGCCCTGGTCTCCGGCTCCGCCGGTGTCCACGCCCTGGGCGATGTCGGGCGACTGCCGGCCGATCGCGTTCAAAACCGCGCAGGAGGAGGCGTCGAAGCCGAACTTGGGGTGGTTATAACCGATATCGGCGATGATCTCGCGCGCGAGCTTATCGATATCGATGAAGGTCTTGGTGGTGATCTCACCGCCGATGATGACCATGCCGCGCGTCACGAAG
>DASWQX010000354.1:0-7467 GCA_036403495.1 Thermoanaerobaculia bacterium | reverse complement strand
TCTGTTGAAGCGAAAGCAGGTCACCGAACCATGATCGTCGAGTTGCACGGACGCGAGTCAAGTTACCCTGACCTGACGCCAGGCCAGCCCTACGTCGTCCTCGGTATCGAGGCCGACTCTTTCCGGATCTTGAGCGACCAGGGACGGCCTTACCTCTACCCCCCCGAGATCTTCACCATCGTCGACGCTCGCGAGCCGGACGACTGGGTGAACGAGCGCGGCACGGACAACGAGCGCTACGCCTACCCGCCCCCCCTCAATGACAGTGGATTCTTCGAGGACTACTTCGACGGCAAGCCCGAAGCCGTGGCCACCTTCTGGCGGGTGATGAATCGGCGCCTCTCGGCTGCCGCCTGAGCGACGAGAGCCTGAGTGCATCGCAGCCGTTGGGAAAAGCTCGTGGAGCGACTTCGCGGCGCGAAGTATCAGTTTGGTCTGATTACCGCGGCTTCGCCGGTCCATCGGATCGAGTTTGCCCCCGGCCTCACCGATGCCGAGATCGACAGAGTCGAGAGTTGCTTCGGGTTCCGGTTTCCTCCCGACCTCCGCGAGTTCCTTCAGACGGCTCTTCCGCGCGGTCCTCAGTTTCCGGACTGGCGTTCAGGGGACGAAGCGACCCTTCGGGACTGGTTGGACGTGCCGCGACAGGGAATCCTTTTCGACATCGAGCACATCGGTTTTTGGCTGGAAGAATGGGGCCCGTGTCCCGTCTCACTCGATGACGCGTTGAAGGTCGCGAGCGAATTGATCGCAGCCGCTCCGCGGCTGATCCCGATCTTCGGTCACCGGATGATACCGGACGAGCCGCATCTGCCGGGGAATCCCGTGTTCTCAGTCCATCAAACGGACATCATCTACTACGGGACCGATCTGGAGAATTACCTTCTCTCCGAATTCGGTCTGAAGGTTCCTGGTGAAACGCCCGATACCATTCGGCGGATCCGGTTCTGGGATCTCGATCGCTTTCAAGAAGTCCGCTGGTCGGACGGCGAAGCACAGCGCTGATAGTTCAATTTGGCGGCCCGAATCTAGGCTCCTGCCCTGTTCGTGGAAGGCAAGGCCACCCGGCCGCCGGCTTGTGCCGGAATGCCGGGGTGTGGCCGCCCTACGGGCACTGAAACCCGCAGAGGCAGAACTGGCGGACGCCGTCGACAAGTGGGCAGTCGGAGGGGCCGAAGCAGGGATCGCAGCTCTGGGAACAAATCGCTCCCTCGAGACAGAACGCCTGTACGGCCCGCGGTGTGGAGACGAGAGCGGCCAGGACGAAGGCGAGGGACAGGCTGCGAAGCAGGATCTTCATGATCGGTCTCCCAGGTTTTCCGGCCCGCAGGATGCTGACCGTCTGTATTTAAACAAGTGCTGCATTGCGGATTCTGCGAGCCGGCTTTCAGGATCTTTCCTCGATCTCGGCTTCCGTGCCGGATCGAGACTCGCCTTGACCTCCTAGCCGGGGGCGGATATCGTCCCGGCCATCTCTCGAAGGAGGTCGTTCCAATGCCCAGGCGCGTTCTCTCGTCCATCCTCCTCGGCGGCCTGGTGGCCGGCTTCTTCGACATCACGTACGCCTGCCTGTTTTCGTACCTCCGCAGGGGCGTGTCTCCCAGCCTCGTCCTGCAATCGGTGGCCAGCGGTCTCCTCGGGAGCGCGGCGTTCGACGGCGGCACTCCCGTCGCGGTGCTCGGGCTCGTTCTGCACTTCTTCATCGCGCTGGTGGCGGCGGCGGTCTATGTCCTGGCCAGCCGGCGCCTGCCGGTCCTGGTCCGCAAGCCGGTTGTGTGCGGCATCGCGTACGGCGTGGTGGTATACGCGTTCATGAATCTGGTCGTCCTGCCGCTCTCGCGAACCCCGCCGCGGACGGCTTTCCCGATGATCGTGATCGTCACCGGGCTGCTCGTGCACATGTTCCTCATCGGCTTGCCGATCGCCCTCGCGGCCCGGCGAGCCTCCTTGGATTAGATGGCTCTCCCGATCTCCTTCGAGGATGCCCTGGCGGCGCGGGAGCGGATCCGGCCGTATCTCCAGCCGACGCCACTGCGGTCGTACGAGGCGCTCGACGAGGAGATCGGGCACGGGATCCGGGTGCTGGTCAAGCACGAGAACCACCAGCCGACGAACGCGTTCAAGATCCGCAACGCGCTCTCCGCGCTGACACTGCTGTCCGCGGAGCAGAAGCGGCGCGGCGTGGTGGCGGCAACGCGGGGCAATCACGGTCAGGGGGTGGCGCTGGCAGGCCGGCTGCTCGGGGTGCCGGTGACCGTCTGCGTGCCGGTGGGGAACAGTCCGGGGAAGAACCGCGCGATCCGCGGTTTCGGCGCCGAGCTGATCGAGCAGGGGCGCGATTATGACGAGAGCGTCGAGGTCGCCAAGGCGCTGGTGCGCGAGCGCGGGCTCCATCTCGTCCATTCGACCAACGATCGGGCCATCCTGGCCGGAGCGGCGACGATCGGCCTGGAGATCCTCGAGCAGGCGCCGGACGTGGAGGCGATCGTCGTCTCGATCGGCGGCGGCTCGCAGGCGGTGGGGGCCCTGGTCGCCGCCGCCGGGCTGAATCCCGGCGTGGAGGTCTTCGGAGTGCAGGCGGCGGGAGCGCCGGCGCAGTTCGAGGGGTGGCGCGACGGCCGTCCCAAGGTCCTGGAGCGGGCGGAGACCTTCGCGGACGGCCTCGCCACCCGCGGGTGCTACGAGCTCACCGCGGAGGCGCTGCGCGAGGGTCTGGCCGATTTCGTCCTGGCGAGCGAGGCCGAGCTCGCCGAGGCGGTCCGCCTCGTGCTGCGCACCACCCACAACCTCGCCGAAGGCGCCGGCGCCGCCTCCTTCGCCGGGCTCCGCCTGCTGTGCGACCGCCTCGCGGGGCGCAAGGTCGCGGTGGTCCTCTCCGGCTCGAACATCGACGCGGAGACTCTTCGGCGGGTGGTCGACGGCGAGCTCTGAGGGGCCGTTAGAACAGGGACATCAGGGACTCCAGGAACAGACAGGGACGCTCCTTGTGTCCCTGTGAGATCTGCGCGGTCCTCAACGGCAAGCGGATCAAGCTCGCGGAGGGGTGAAGCGCCCCGGCCGGCCGCCGACGCGCAAGGCGCCGGCCGGGAGCGATCGATTCAAAACCTTTCTACAGGATGTTCACCGTCACCGTGTTGGCGGTATTGCCGTCCGCGGTTACGATGACGGGGACTCCCGAGCCGCGCCCGGCGAGCGAGCGGGAGAGGAGGGCGTTGACCTGGTCGAGCCCCTGGGTGCCGCCCTGGGGTCCGGCGTAGGTCACGGTCCCGGCGGTGCCGCCGACGGTGACGCTCACCGAGGAGCTGAAGTGGCGGATGCCGGTGCCGTAGAGGATCAGGTAAACCTGATCGGTCGGGGCGCCGAAATCGATCGAGCTGGTGTTGGTGTTGCCGCTCGCGACCAGCGTGCCGGAGCTATTGTAGCGCTGCCAGTTGGCCGCCGCCACGCCGCTGCCGGTGCCGCTGGCCGAATAGATCCCCGGCGCGACCGGCTGCACCGTCGCGGTGCCGGTAGCCACCAGCGAGCCGCCGTTGAAGACGCTCACCGACGCGGTACCGGTAGCGACCCCGGCCGGCAGGGCGAGGTTGATCTGGGTCGGCGAGACATAGGAGAGCCCGGCGCTGGCGCCGTTGAACGTCACGGAGACGCCGGCGAGGCTGGTCGGCAGGGGATTCCCCGAGCCGCTGGCCGTAGTAGAGCCGAGCCCGGAGCCGAAGAGAGTGGCGGCGCCGTCCGGCGAGACGGTCGCCACGTAGCTGGCGCTGTTGAGGGCGCTGCCCACCGAATTGCTGATCGGACGGCTCTGCACGCAACCGCCGTTCGCGTTCGACCACTCGTATTGATAGCCGTAGCCGCCGGTACCGAAGAAGGGCGTGGGCGACCAGGCGCAGAGGTCGTCGAGCTCGTTGAAGCCGTCGGTCCAGCCGGTGCCGACGACCGGATCGGTCACCGCCTCGCGGGTCTCGTGGCAGACGAAGTGCTCCTGGTTCTGCGCCGCCGACCAGCCTGAAACCTGACAGTTGACGCAGCTCGGATAGGGCTGTACGGAGTATTTGGTCGCCGAGGTGCCGCTGCCGATCGAGCCGTGGTACGCGCAGTAGGAGAGGCTGGGGCCGCCGCAGGAGGTGCCGCCGCCCATCGAGGAATACGAGCTGGTCGGCAGCACGACCTCATAGATCGCGTTGGCGTCGAACGCATGGCTGACGAGATAGGTGTTGACCTCGCCCTGCGCGATGGCGTCGGTGACGTTGGCCGGCGGCGTCGAGGTGTCAAACCAGTCGGCGGTGCCGCCGGCGAGGTTGGACAGTGCGATCGTGCCGTTGCTGCCGCTGTACTGGGTGATGGTGTTGTATTCGGGAGTAGTGCCGAACTGGCTGCGGTAGGACTGCAGCGTCGTCGCGTAGGTGTGATCCGGAGAGGCCACGTTGGCGAAGCTCGGGCCCCAGAAGATGTAGACGACGTGGGCCGCCGTGATCACCGGGCCGCCGTGATTGGTCGGGGCCGCACCGGCGGCGCCCAGGCTGCGATGGACCGCGACGCCGCGCGCCGGACTGACGATGACGCGGGATTTCGATCCCGGTTCCTGAACGATCTGGGCGAGCAGCCCGGTGGCGAACGAGGACAGGACGAGCGCGGTCAACAGGGCTTTTCTCATTGCAGTTCCTTTCTGTGGAGTCGATCGGGCACAGAAATCCCCGGCCCGGCTCCCGGCGAGCCGGCATTCGGAACTTCCTTATTTATTACCGTGCTTCAATAGGCCCGAACGGGACACCGTTCGCGGAGGATCCCGAGCTCGCGGCGGCCACCTCGTCCAGGTCGTGGACGCGGGCGATCGGCAGTTGCAGCTCAGTACATCACTTCAGATGATCACTCAGGAACGCCACCGTCCGTGGCCAGGCGTCCTGGGTGGCCTTAAGGTTCGCGCCGTTCCGGTCCTCCTGGGCGCGCAGGAAGCCGTGCCCCGCGCCGTCGTAAATGTGCGGATCGTAGGTCTTGCCGAGCTTCTTCATCTCCGCCTGAGTCGGTGCGACGGTGGTGGCGATGCGGGCGTCGTCACCGCCGTAGAAGCCGGCGACCGGCGCCTTGATCTTGGGGAGGTCGGCGGTCTCCGGCGGCGTGCCGTAATAGACGACCGCGGCCGCGAGGCGGGGCTGATGGACCGCGTAGGCGAAGCTCTGGCCGCCCCCCCAACAGAAGCCGATCGTGGCGCTCTTGCCGTTGGCGGCGGGAAGCTTGACGGCATAGTCGCGGACGGCGTCCAGACGGGAGATCGCCATCGCCGGGGTGAGCTGGCGGACGAGCTTCACCACGTCGTCGCGGCTGGCCGCCGAATCGGTGCCGCCGCCGTTCGGGCCGAGCCCGGAGATCAGGTCGGGCGCGACGGCGATGAACCCCTCCTTGGCAAGCTGGTCGGCGACGCCGCGGAACCAGTCCGAGAGGCCGTAGATCTCATGGATGAGGATGACGACCCCCGCCTTGTCCTTCCGCTCGGGGTAGACGATCCAGGTGCGGATCGGCGTGCCGCCGCCCGGCAGCTTGATGTCCACGTATTCGCCGTGGCGCGGCGACTTCTCCAGCGCGGCCTTGGCCTGCGCCTCCGACGGAGGGAGCTTCTCGTCGCGCGGCATGGGCTGGGCGGCGGCCATGGCGGCGGCGGGTGCGGGCGCCGGAGCGGCGGGGGTCTGGAGCGGGAGGGCCAGGAGAAACAGGGCTGCGGGCAGGGTCGGCATCGTCAACCTCCTGTCAGAGTTGCGGGTAGTCTAGCCGAAGTCCTGGAGGCACTCACGGTGCTGGCACTATAATGTCCAGGAAGGAGGCTACCTTGGCTTCGAGAACTGTTCGGCTGGACGAGGATACCGAGGAGATACTGGACCAACTGGTAAAAGAAACAGGTTTGTCGATCTCCGCCGTCTTCAAGGAAGGCATCCTGGCGCTGCGTGATCGGATGGCTGCCCAGCCGACACGTAGCGCCTACGACATTTACAGAGAACTTGATCTGGGTCCTGGCGGATATGCCTCGGCCCCAGCTACCGAAACCCGTTCGGGTGCCCGGGAAGCGATCCGCAGAGCCGCCAACTTGCTGTGCTTGCGGCCATAGGAGAAGTAGATCACGAGTCCGATCGCCAGCCAGACGAAAAGGCGGAGCCAGTTTTCGGACGGCAGCGAGAACATCAGCACCAGACAGGTCACGATGCCCAGGATCGGCACCAGCGGCACGAAGGGGACGCGGAACGGCCGCTCGGCGTCCGGGTGCGTGCGGCGCATGATCAGCACGGCGGCGCAGACGATCACGAAGGCGAGCAGCGTTCCCATGTTGACCAGGAAGAGCAGGACGCTGATCGGCAGGAAGGCGGCGAGTGCGGCGACGAAGAGGCCGGTCACGATCGTCGATTTCCAGGGCGTGCGGAAGCGCTCGTGGACGGCGCCGAAGAAGCTTGGCGGCAGCAGGCCGTCGCGGGCGATGGCGAGGAGGATGCGCGCTTGGCTCAACATGGTCACCAGCAGCACGGAGGTGATGCCGGCGAGCCCGGCCGCGGCGACCAGGAACTGCGCCCAGCGCAACCCCACGCGGCGAAAGGCGTCCGCGACGGGAGCGGTCACGTCGAGCTGATCGAACGGGACCATGCCGGTCAGCACGGCGACCACAGCCATGTAGAGCAGCGTGCAGAGCACCAGCGAGACCAGGATGCCGATCGGCACGTCCCGCTGCGGCTTGCGCGCCTCCTCCGAGTGGGTGGAGACCGAATCGAAGCCGATGTAGGAAAAAAAGGCCAGAGCGGCGCCGGCGAGCACCCCGAGGGGCTTGCCGCCGGCGTCGCTCTGGCCGAGGAGAGTGTGGCCGAAGGCCTGGAGACCGGTCAGGCCGTAGGGAGCGAAGGGGTGCCAGTTGGCGGGATTGACGTAGAACGCACCGACCAGGATGACGAAGATCACCGCTCCCACCTTGATCGCCACCAGGGTGGTGTTGATATTCGCGCTCTCGCGGATCCCGATCACCAGCACGACCGTGACCAGCGCGACGATCAGGGCCGCGGGCAGATTGATGATCGATCCGGTGGCGATCAATTTACCGAGCTGCGGATCATAGCTCACCACCGGCCCGGCGATCACGCGCGGGAGGTGCAGACCGAAGACTTGCAGGAGGCTCTGGAAATAGCCCGACCAGCCATCCGCGACCGTTGCGGAGCTGACCGCGTATTCGAGGACCAGATCCCAGCCGATGATCCAGGCGAAGAGCTCGCCCAGCGTGGCGTAGGCGTAGGTATAGGCGGACCCGGCGACCGGGACCATGGAGGCGAACTCCGCGTAGCAGAGCGCCGCGAACACGCAGACGATCCCGGCCACCGCGTAGGAGAGCATCAGCGCGGGCCCCGCCGTCTGCCGGGCCACGGCTCCGGTGGTCACGAAGATGCCGGTGCCGATCACCGCGCCGATGCCGAGGCTGGTGAGCTGTACGGGACCCAGCAC
>DASWQX010000353.1:0-7789 GCA_036403495.1 Thermoanaerobaculia bacterium | reverse complement strand
CTCTACGGCGACCTCTGGGTGATGCTCCCCCTGGTCAGCACGGTCGAGGAGGTGCGGCAGTTCCGCGCCTTCGCCGAGGAGGTCATGGCCGAGCTGGAGCGGGACGGGGTGCCCTTCCGCCGCGACGTGCGGCTCGGGGTGATGATCGAGGTCCCCGCAGCGGCGATGATTGCGGACATCCTGGCCCGCGAGGTCGAATTCTTCTCGATCGGCACCAACGACCTCATCCAGTACTCGATGGCGGTCGACCGCAACAACGAGCATGTCGCGAGCCTCTATCAACCCCTTCATCCGGCGATTCTGCGCATGCTACGCTTCGTCATCGACAGCGCGCGAGCGGCCGGGATCGAGGTTGGGCTCTGCGGCGAGATGGCCGCCGACCCGCGGTTCGCCCTCCTGCTGATCGGCCTGGGTCTGCGCCGGATGTCGATGAGCCCGCGCCAGATCCCGGAGGTCAAGACCTGGGTCCGCGAGTCGAGTGCGGCGGATCTGGCCGAGCTCGTCGCCGGATGCATGGCGCACAGCACGGCCGCCGAGGTGCAGCAGCACCTGGACGGCTTCTTCACCTGCTCGACCCGCAAGCGGGCGGTGGTATCCGGTGCTCCAGCGATCTCGCCTTAGACCTGCAACTCTGAAGAGGACTTTTCGATGCGTTTTCCCATCCGCCGAGTGGAGAAGCCCTGGGGCTACGAGCTGATCTTCGCCCATACCGACCGTTACGTCGGCAAGATCCTGCACGTCAACGCCGGGGAGGCGCTCTCCCTTCAATACCATCAGATCAAGGACGAGACGCTCCATCTCACCGAAGGCGAGGTGGAGCTGGTGGTGGAGGAGGATGGGGAGCTGGTCAGCACCATTCTCCGCGGCGGCGACTCCTACCACATCACGCCCGGCACGCGGCACCGCATGGTCGCGGGCGAGAACGGCTGCGACATCCTCGAGGTCTCGACCCCTGAGCTCGACGACGTCGTGAGACTGGAGGATCGCTATGGACGGATTTGAGCGGCTGCGGATCGGCAGCGCGTTGACCATGGCCCTGGCGCTCGGCGCGCTCGGCTGCCGGGGCACGCCCCAGCCGGTGACGCGGACCGACGCAGTCAAAGCACCGCAGCCCCCCGCCGCCATCCCGCCCCCAGCGCCCGTACCCATCCCGGATCCTCCTCCTCCCGTGGAAGAGAAGCGCAAGGGCGACGCCGCACCGGTGGTGGTAGACGCTGGCGAGGAAGATATCCTGACGACACCGGCGACCCTGGTCGAGGCCGCTCACGCTGAAAAAGCGCGTCGCGCCGGGGCAGGAAAGTCCTCCGTGGTGATCAACGACAAGACCTTGCCCCGCTACGCCGCCAAGGGGCAAATCACGGTCGCGGACCCCAAGGCGAAGGACAAGGACAAGAAGAAGGGGCTCTCCCCGGCGGCCGCCGCCGCGACTACCGCGGCGGCGACCCCGACCCGCGACGAGCAGTACTGGCGCGGCAAAGCGCTCCAGCTCCGTGAGACTTGGCGCGCGGCGGCTGACGAGGTCAAGGATCTCGAACAGAAGTCCGGCGAGCTCCGCCTGAAGTTCTACGCCGAGGGGGACACCTTCACCCGGGACACCCAGGTCAAACCCGAATGGGACCGGGTGCTCGATCGCCTGCGGCAGGCCCGCCTCGACGTCGACGCCGCCAAACAGGATCTGGCCAAATTTCTGGAGGAGGGGAGGGCCGCCAATGCCCTTCCGGGATGGCTCGACGAGGGGATTGAGAACGAGCCCGAGGAGCCCAAGAAGAAGGAGACGGATGGGGCGCCTCCCGTGCAGTCGATCGAGCCGCCGGTCCTCAACGACGACAGCGCGCGGAACCCTCCCCCTGGAGACCGGCGATGAATCCCCCCCGCCGCTTCTTCATCGAGACCTGGGGGTGCCAGATGAACGAGCTCGACAGCCAGCGGATGTCGGGCCAGCTCATGCAGCAGGGGATCCTCCCCACCCGTGAGGTCGAAGAGGCGGACATCATCCTCCTCAACTCCTGCAGCATCCGGGAGAAGGCCGAGCAGAAGGTCTACTCGCGGCTGGGGGAGTACCGCCGGCTCAAGCGCGGCGATCGCGGGAGCGACCTCCTGATCGGGCTCTGCGGCTGCGTCGCCCAGCAGGAGGGGGAGCGGGCGCTCTCGCGGGTGCCGGACCTCGACTTCGTGCTCGGCCCGGCGCGCGTCGGCGAGCTCCAGGAGGTGATCGCGAAGCGGAGAGCGGGGGAGCGCGTGGTCGCCACCGGCTTCCCCGAGCGCCGGCAGTACGACATCGACGCCATCTCCCGCCAGGGCGAATACAAGGGGATGGTGACCATCATCGAGGGGTGCAACAAGAACTGCACCTTCTGCGTCGTCCCCAAGACCCGCGGCCCCGAGATGAGCCGGCCGCGGCAGGACATCCTGCGCGAGGTCCGGCATCTCCTCGACTATGGCTTTCAGGAGATCGAGCTGCTGGGCCAGACCGTGAACCACTGGCGGGAGCCGGGGGGGGACTGGGATTTCGCCGACCTCCTCGACGCCATCGCACGCCTGCCCGGCGTCCAGCGGCTCCGCTTCATCACCTCTTATCCACGCGACTTCACGCCGCGGATGGTGGCGCGGATGGGGGAGCACGCGAACATCTGTCCTTACCTCCACCTGCCGGTGCAGTCGGGCTCCGACCCCGTCCTGCGCCGCATGGGGCGCGGCTACACCCGCGACCAGTATCTCGACCTCGTCGGCCAACTCCGCCGGGCGCGCCCCGACCTGTCGCTCTCGACCGACCTGATCGTCGGCTTCCCCGGCGAGACCGAGGACGATTTCGAGCGCACCCTCGATCTGGTGCGCGAGGTCCGCTTCTCCGAGTTCTACGCCTTCCTGTACTCGCCACGCCCGGGCACCGCGGCGCCCCGCCTCAGCGACCCGGTCGATCCGCAGGTCGGCTCCGAGCGGCTGCAGCGCCTCTTCCAGCTCCAGGACGAGATCCAGCGCGAGATCAACGAGGGCTTGGTGGGCAGGGAGCTCGAAGTCATCGTCACCGGCTGGGGGCGGCAGCCGGGAACGCAGACCGGCCGTACAGCCTGTCACCGCGTGGTCCACTTCGCGGCCGGTCCGGAGCCGCCGCTCCTGGGCAGCATGACGCGCGTCGAAGTCGAGGGCGCCTTCCCGCATAGCCTGCTGGGCAGGCTCGCCACGATCAACAACACGGACGAACACGGACGAGCACAGACCAGCACGGACAGCCGGTAGGGTCCGTGCTCGTCCGTGGTTTGTCCGTGTGAGTCCGCGTTCCTCTTGCCTTGACCTCCTTCCCCTCCGCGCCCAGAATAGGGGGATGAGCAACCCCAACGAAGAGCTCCGGGTCGAGATCAAAGGGTTGATGCTGGACCCCTCGTCCAACGTCCCGATCGTCATCCTCCGGGATACCCAGAGCCAGCTTTTCCTGCCGATCTGGATCGGCGTCTTCGAAGCCAACGCCATCGCTCTCCGCCTCGAGGGGGTCGAGCCCCCGCGCCCCATGACTCACGATCTGCTGCGGGCGATGCTCGAACAGCTCGGCGGCGAGGTGGAGAAGATCGTGATCTCCGACCTCCGGGAGAGCACCTTCTTCGCCATGATCCACGTGCGGAACCCCGAGCGCTCGGCCGCGATCGACGCGCGCCCGAGCGATGCCATCGCGCTCGCCCTCCGGACCGGCTCGCCGATCTTCGTTCTGCGCTCCGTGCTCGACAAGGCCCAGGCAGTCGACCTGGCGACCGACGCCAACGATGAGGAGAAGCTCAAGAAGTGGCTCGAAGAGATCAGCCCGGAGGATCTGGGCAAGTGGACGATGTAAGCGGCATAGTTCCTGTCCGGAAGTCTTGAAAAGAGAGTAGGTTACGGCGAATGTCGGCGCGCCGACATTGCCGCCGGCCACGCATGACCTCCACCTTGACCTCCATCGGGCCTTTCCTTAGACTGCCCCCCTCCCATGATCATTGCCATCACCAACCAGAAGGGCGGCGTCGGCAAGACCACGACCGCCATCAACCTCGCCGCGGCCCTCGCCAGCAAGGGGAGGAAAACCCTCCTGGTGGATCTCGATCCCCAGGCCAACAGCTCGATGTCGTTCCTGGACATCCACGAGCTCCAGCGGTCGATCTACGATGCCCTGACCGACGAGCAGATCCACCTCGCGGACATCCTAAAGCCGGCGGAGAAGATCGAGAACCTCCACATCGCGCCCTCGACGATCGCCCTGGCCAAGATCGAGGCGAAGTTGATCGGGGAGCTGGACAGCCACTACCGGCTGAAGGACGAGCTCCAGAGCGTTCAGGACAACTTCGACTACATCATCATCGACACGCCCCCGACCCTGGGCATCATCACGGTGAACGCCTTGGTCGCCGCCAGCCATGTATTGATCCCGATCCAAGCTAGCTACTTTGCCCTGGAAGGGACGGACGACCTGCTGGAGACCATCGACAAGATCAAGGTGCGGGCCAATCCCCAGCTCCAGATCCTGGGGGCGCTGATCACCATGTATGACAAGAGGACGCTGCTGGCGAAGGACATCTATGAGCAGATCCAGCGGGTCTTCGGCGTCAAGGTCTTCGAGACGGTGATCACCAAGAGCGTGCGCCTGGAAGAGAGCCCGGCCTACCGCGAGTCGATCTTCACCTTCGCGCCCCGGTCCACGGGAGCCTACGAGTACTACCGCCTTTCCGAGGAGGTCCTGAGCCGTGTCTGATCCCGTCCGCAAGCGTGGTGGACTGCCCATGCGCGTGAAGATGCGCCACGACAACCACTTCGTCGAGGAGCTCTCGGCCCGGCACGAGACGCCGGTGGGGAAGATGATCCCGCTATCCGCCATCGAGCCGGACCCGAAGCAGCCGCGCACGAGCATGGGCGACCTGGACGACCTGGTTCATTCCATCCGGGACAAGGGGATCCTCGAACCGATCCTGGTGCGCCCGCTGACGAGCCTGGACGGCGGCGAGGGCGGAATCCTCTACAGGATCATCTCCGGCGAGCGGCGCTACCGCGCGGCCCAGGAGGCGGGTCTGTATGAGGTGCCGGCGATCGAGATGGACGTCACGGACCAGGAGGCTCTCGAGATCGCCCTGATCGAGAACCTCCAGCGCAAGGACCTGACGCCCTTCGAAGAGGCCGAAGGGTACCGGATGCTCGGCGAGGCTCACGGATACACCCATGAGGAGATCTCGGACGCGGTCGGCAAGTCGCGCACCGTGGTCACCGAAAGCCTGTCTCTGTTGCAGATGCCGCCGCGGGTCCGCGACACCGTCCAGGCGCTGGGGCTCACCTCGAAGTCCCTGCTGCTGGAGGTGCTGAAGGCGGGCGACGAGGAGGAGATGATCGACCTCCTGGAAGAGGTGGCCCGCCGCGGCCTCAACCGTGACGACCTCCGTCAGCGGCTCCGGCGTAGCGACAAAGGGGGAAAGTCCAGCCGCCGGAAGCCCTATGTCTTCCGTTTCAAGGCGCCGGACCGCACCTTCAGCCTGTCGCTGAGCTTCCGCCAGAGCGAGGTCGATCAGGACGACCTGATCCGCGCCCTCGAACAGATCCTCATGGATCTGCGCCAGAATCCGGCCTGAGCCAGGGGTCTCCCTGAAGTCCCTTGCGACGCTGTCCGCAAAGCCGATAAGGCATATTATGTTAATTCATGGCCGTGAACGGCCGCAGCGGCCGATCCTCAGACGGTCCACTCAGCAGCCAGATCTTCATCTTCTTCCAGCCGGAGCCTGACCAGGCGGCTGCCCGTCGGCATCCTCCCCACGAGCTGCCCCGCGATCCAGCGGACGAGGTTCTCGCTCGACGGGATGGCCTGTCCGGCCGCGAACTCCGGCAGCGCGGCGTTGAGGTGCTGATGGTCGAGCCGCTCGACCACCTTCTCCTGAATCAGGGCGTCGAGCGCGCCCAGGTCGACGACGAAGCCGGTCTGCGGATCGATCTCTCCCCCCACGGTCACATACAGGCGGTAGTTGTGGCCGTGCCCCGGCAGGTTGGCGCACTTGCCGAAGCGGGCCCGGTTCTCGGCCTCGCTCCAGTCGGGATGGCGGTAGAGATGGCTGGCGCTGAAGCGGCAGCGGCGTTCGAGGGTGATATCCATGGCGATCTCCATATAATGGCGCCGTGCGGAAACTGGATCGCTATCTGATCACGGAAATCCTCGGTCCTCTCGGGCTGGGGTTTCTAGTCTATACCTTCATCCTCCTCATCCGGTTCCTCTTCCAGTCGGCGGAGATGATCATCCGCCGCGGCCTGCCGGTCTCGATCGTCGGCAAGCTGCTGGCGCTGACCCTGCCGAACATCGTGGTGCTGACCCTGCCGATGTCGCTCCTGTTCGGCACCCTGATCGCCGTCGGCCGGCTCTCCTCGGACAGCGAGCTGATCGCGGTGCGCGCCTCGGGGATCAGCCTGCTGACCCTCTACCGGCCCATCCTGCTGCTCTCCGGCGCGCTGACGGTCGCCAATGCCCTTCTGATGATCTATGTCCTCCCCTGGGGGAACCACGAGCTCCAGGTGCTCCGTCTCGAGATCACCACCCAGACGGTGTCGCAGCAGGTCCAGCCGCGGGTGTTCTACGAGGAGTGGGAGGGCAAGGTCGTCTACGTCTTCGAGGTTCCGGAGGGGGGCAAGCGCTGGAAGGGAGTCTTCCTCGCCGAGGCGGTCCCGTCGAGCGAGAAGAACCAGATCACCACCGCCGACTGGGGGGAGGTGCTGATCGACCAGGCGGGCGAACGGGTGGTGCTGCGGCTCTACAACGCCATCCAGCACAAGGTCGACCTCAACGCTCCCGACCGCTACGAGATCAGCCGGCACCGGCGGCTCGACCTCGTCCTGGACGACCAGTTCACCACCGAGCAGAAGGCCAAGCTCTCGGCCTCCAAGGGGATCCGCGAGCTCACGCTCTCCGAGCTCAGCGACCTGGCGCGCGATCCCACGACCGACTCCGAGCAGCGCAACCTGGCGCGGGTGGAGATCCACAAGAAGTTCTCGATCCCCGCCGCCTGCCTGGTGTTCGGCCTGTTCGCGCTGCCGCTGGGGATCAACAACCGCCGCGGCGGCAAGGCGTCGGGCTTCGCGCTGTCGATCGGCATCCTGATCCTCTACTACATCCTGCTCAACAACGGCGAGGAGGCGGCGCGCTTCGGCCGCGTGTCCCCTTGGCTGGCGATGTGGTTCCCCAACATCCTGCTGGCCAGCTTCGGCATTTTCCTGCTAATCCGCCGCAACCGGGACAAGAGCCTGCTGCTGACCCGCCTCGACCGCTGGGTCCGCGAGGACCTCTGGGGGGGCATCCTCGTGCTCAAGGGGATTACCCGCCAGCGGCGCCGCCAGCACAAGGAACAGCGCCAGCTCCGGGCCGCGGAGGCCCCAAAGAAGAAGGAGCCCCGGCTCCCCCGCCTGGTCCTCCTCCTCCCCCGCCCGCGGATCGTCTTTCCGAACCTCATCGACCGGTACGTGACGAAGCTGTTCGCCTGGGTGTTCCTGCTGGTCGTGCTGTCCGGGGTGGCGCTGTTCATCATCTTCGACCTGTCGGAGAACTTCGACGACATCCTCAAGAACAAGGTGGGCAGCGGGGTGGTGCTGAGCTACTACAAGTACCTCTCGTTGCAGATGTTCTACGACATCGCCCCGATCGTGGTGCTGGTGACGACGCTGCTGACCTTCAGCCTGCTGGCGCGGACGAACGAGATCACCGCCTGCAAGTCGCTGGGGATGAGCCTCTACCGGCTCTCGCTGCCGGCGGTGGTCTCGGCGCTGCTGGTGACCTTCTTCTGCGGCTACCTGGAGTCGT